>JASFMR010000032.1:0-32612 GCA_050117475.1 Balneolaceae bacterium
CTTTAGTATGTACAACCCTGCATGCGCACTGCTACGGCCAGCTGTGATAGAAGGTAATTACCGATAATTTTCAGACCTGAAATTAGGCAATGGGAAAGGCTATGTTTAGCCATGCCAATGGCATGTCTTATTTCTTAAACTATCCCTCAAAAAACGCCTTGGCGATTGACACGAAATGTGAGGGGCGATCCAAAAAGGCGTAATGCCCGGCGTGGTCGATGACCACCAGTGCGGCATTTTTGATGCCCTGTTCCATGCGTTCGGCCTGGTAGAGCGGGGCAGATTCGTCGTCTCGTCCCCAGAGCAGCAGTACTTCATGCGGGATCTTGGGCAGGCACGGTTCCAGGTATTCGGTCACGGTGCGTACAAACGTCTCGCGCATCACCCCGCTGAGCTTGGAGTAATCGCTTGATCCGAGGAATTTCCAAAGCGGTGTTTGGCGAAGCCAGTTCAGTGCTCTTTCCCTCAGATTGCCCGGCAAAATTATAAAAGGGGCTTTTAGCATCTTGGCAGTATATTTCTTAATAAAGTAGAACAGGTTTCTTCGGGGCTTCATGCCCGCACCGCCGGTGATCAGTACTTTATCAATGAGCTGCATCCCGGTTTCTCTAGCGCACAGCTTCAGGGCAATACGTCCACCGAAAGAATGTACCAGCAGGTCGACGTTGTCGAGCCCCTGGTCCTTAATAAATTGTTCCACCAGATCCGCATAATCGTCCACGCTCCAAGCGCGGTCGGGAGCAGAGGTATCACCGAAGCCGGGTAAGTCCAACACATAACAGGTTCGAATTTCAGAAAGCTGTTGCGCCAACGGCATCATCACTTGGCCGCTGCTTCCCCAGCCGTGAAGGATAATCAATGGCAGGCCCGTTCCCATTTTTTTATAGGTGATGGCCATCCCGTTGTACTGGTATGTCTCGGTATTTTGCATATCTGGTGCCAAACATCGAATTATTTTGAATGGCAAACAAGCCCGATTGTAAGGATCCCTGTTGTTAACGGTCTTACCAATGTAGTCTAAATCATATTGATTGGGTATAGTAGTTTTTTTCCTATTGGGACTAAAGGTCGAAAGTTGAAGGTTCAATGCTCTTTAAATAATTACTTTCGACATGAAACTTTTTATCTGAAACCTGTAAAAAAAGTTCACATGAAGAGACGCATATTTTTCTGGCTGGAGAAACTGAAGATAACCCCTGTCGAACGCAAGACAGTATCCAGATTAATAATATTGTTGATCATTCTGGGAGGGGCAAACCTGGCGTTATCGCCTTCGGTGCCCTTTGATAAAGGGCATTATCGCAAACTTGAAAAACAGTTCAAGAAGCGAACAGCGCTGCTCCATAAAAAGGAGCACGAACTGATGAAACGGTATTATCCCAATCTGAAAAAGCCGACTGCGGCGGTCTCGATGGATACAACTGTCCGGGATTCTTCTTCTGAGAAAAAGGAACCGGGGCAGTCGGGAAATGCGAGTAAAAGCTTGATTGACGTCAATAAGGCGGGGAATAAGGCTCTTCAGTCTATCCCCGGTATTGGTCCCGCCTATGCCGGCCGCATCATCAAATACCGCAAAAAACACGGGGGATTTAAGACCATCGGGGAGCTCAAAAAAATTAAGGGGATAGGCGAAAAGCGACTGGAAAATTTGAAACCATTTATCAAACTTACGGATTCGAAAGAATAAAAGGGGACATAGTCCCGAAAAGAATCTAAGAATGAATCCGGATGACCACACGTATTTTATGGGCGGACGATGAGATTGATCAGCTAAAGCCGCATATCATTTTCCTGGAAAATAAAGGCTTTGAAGTAACCCCTGTAACCAATGGCGATGATGCAGTTACCCTGATACGGGAGCGCCCCTTTGATATCATTTTCCTTGATGAGCAGATGCCCGGCATGGATGGCTTGGCAACGTTGAATAAGATAAAAATGCTTGAATCCTCGGTACCTGTCGTTATGATTACCAAAAGCGAGGAGGAGGCAATTATGGAAGATGCCATTGGGGGAAAAATTTCTGATTACCTTATCAAGCCGGTTAATCCCAATCAAATTGTACTTACAATTAAGCGTATCTTGGAGCGCCACCGGATCAGGAATGAGAAGTTTGCTCAATCCTATTTGCGTAATTTTAATAAACTGTCCGGACGTATTCGTGAGGATGCATCCTGGGACGAATGGATCGATATTTACAAGCACTTAACGCGTTGGGATATTGACCTGGAATCGAGCGAGGAGTCTTTGCGCCAGGTCTTGGGTGATCAGTACCAGGAAGCCAATAAATTATTCGGACGTTTCATATCGAGTGATTATAAATCCTGGCTCCACAGTTCTACCCCTCAGCGGCCTGCATTATCCATCGATATTGTTAACGAATATGTTTTGCCGCATGTCAAAAACGGCCAGAAAACATTCTTTTTTGTGATTGACTGCATGCGGTATGACCAGTGGCTGATGTTCCAGGATTTGCTAACAGATGATTTTAGTATTGACACGGATTTGTATTATTCAATACTGCCGACCGCTACGCCTTATTCGCGGAATGCTATTTTTTCCGGCCTCTTTCCCCTGGAGATTGAGGATGTTTATCCCGACTTATGGCACCAGGGAGAAGATGAAAATTCACTCAACCAGTTTGAGAAGGAATTACTGGAAAAGCAGTTGGAACGTAAAGGGGTAAACATGAATGTTAAATATGAGAAAATTTTGAATGCGGATGAAGGCCGGAAAGTGTCAGACCAGATTCACAACTACCTTCAGGTGCCACTCAGTACGTTCGTGTATAACTTTGTAGACACGCTTGTCCATTCGCGTTCGGATTCCGAAGTCTTGCGAGAAATTGCCCCGGATGTACCGGCTTTTCGCTCCCTGACAAAAACCTGGTTTCAGCATTCTTCACTCTACGATATTTTTAAGATGCTTGCCGAGGAAGAGGTAGTGATTGTTGTGACGAGCGATCATGGTTCGGTTCGGGCACTGCGAGACACTAAAGTACTCGGTGATCGCGATACTTCTACGAGCTTGCGTTATAAATATGGAAGGAATCTTTCTGCTGACGAAGATGCTACTATTATCATTGATAATCCCAAAGAATACCTGCTGCCGAGCCCCGGCCATGCCAATAACTACATTGTTGCCAAAGAGGATTATTATTTTGTTTATCCCACCAATTATCATCGCTACCAGAATCGCTATCGCGACACCTTTTTGCATGGTGGAGCCAGTATGGAGGAAATGATTTTGCCGATCGCAACGCTTCGGCCGAAGGGTATGTTATAATGACACTGTTGTTTTATAACTTTCTTATTACCCTCCGAATAAATATCATCGGGTTATTATGAAGAAGAAGTTTACCAGCACATCGCCGGAAGAAACTATTGCATTCGGAAGGGAATTTGCCGAAGAACTACTTCCCGGCGATGTTGTTTGCCTGCACGGTGATTTGGGGGCCGGTAAAACACATTTTGTAAAAGGGGTAGCCGAAGCTTTTGGTATAGACCGAAATGAGGTGCAATCTCCAACTTTTACGCTTATACATGAATATGATACCCAAACCCCGTTGTTTCATTTTGATTGTTACCGGATGGAATCTCCAAAAGAAGCCCTGGAGATCGGAGCTGAAGAATATTTCTACGGTAACGGTGTTAGTATAATTGAATGGCCGGAAAGAATTGCTTCCCTGATACCGCCTGAGGCTATATGGATATCTATTGAGGCACCGGACAAAAAAACACGAAAATTTGTCATTGGTAAAAAGGGTTCGTAATCCCGTATATTCAAGTTAATGGAAACAAAAAACAGGCTCTCATATCGACTAGACCGATTGCCGGTTATTTATCCTTTTAACCGAAGGGCGGATAACAACATCCAGCTGGGCGATCTCGTGTATTATGGTCCCTGCCCTGAATTTTATGGGATCGGGGAAGTAGTACGTTCATTTGAGGGATACTGTATTGTTGATTTTCGTGGGACTGGTATGCTCAACATTGAAAAAGATGCGCTGGCCATGAAATACCTGATTCCCATCCATAAGCTTAACCTGGGGCATATCCTCAAAAGCACCTGAATTGGTTGCCCGGCGATTGCATTCGTTGCCTAGAGGCCTATCCCATTATCTGATTGGTTAGTCACTGAATTCAGCCTCAATCAAGTCGGTTTCTTCCAACAGGCTTCCATCCGGATTTCTCCCCGCAAGCCATAATACCACGCTTATCGCCAGTCCGGGATAAAAAGGTTCAATGCCCAGGAAGGTATATTCGTAGGCCTTGGTGCTGGTAATAGTGCCGAGGATGAGCCAAAGCAGAGAAACCCCAATGCTGATAATCATAGTAGGAAGTACCCAGCCTCTTTTTAAGGTAAAAAAACGTAGGTACACTCCCAGTACCGGGATGAGCAACCCCGGGATCATTACAGAACCGATGACATACCACAGGTCAATGACGCTGGGATAAATGATAATGAGAAGGATGCCCAATATGGCTGCTATCAGGGTGCTGACGCGGGTTAGCGTATTATTTTGGATTTTCGGAAAGAGCTTAGCCAGCAGGTCCCGGCCCAATGTTTGGCCAGATAAGAAAAGATAGCTGTCAAGTGTAGACATGATGGTGGCCAGCAAGGCTACAAAGAATAATCCCTTTAAGCCGATGGGCAGTATTTCGTTGGCAAGATAAGGATACACCATTGTTGGCTGATCGATATGAGGCCCGAGTATCGCCCAGCCGTAAACTCCGCTGAACATGGTGAGAAAGTCGAATACTGACCAAAGAAGTATCGAAATAAAGATTCCTTTTTTTGCGGTGGCCGGAGTTTTCGCTGCTGCTGCGCGTTGGTGAAAGCTGGGATCGACAAAAGTCCACAGTGCAATAAAAAACCAGACTAAAATATATTGCAAGTTTTGTCCGCCAGTAATGTCGCGATAATTTGCAGGTACGGTATTCCAAAGTTTTCCAAGGCCTCCAAATTCATGGCCGGCAAAGAAGATCAGGAAGATAAAGCCCGCGTACATCAGTACAACTTGCAGCATGTCGGTATGGACAACGGCGCTGAACCCCCCGAAAGTAACGTAGGCAACCGAAAAGAGTGCCACGGCACTGGCGTACCATATAAAGTCCCCGGCTCCCCCCGTCAGGTATTGAAAAATGAGCCCGAGCATGAGGATATACGGCGCGGGACTAACGAGGATGAATATTGGGATAGCAGAAAGACGTCCTGCTTTTTCGCCATAGAAATTACCCACAGCTTCAGGCAAAGAGAGCGCCTTGTTCAGCCTTATTTTACCGGCTAGTAGCCATGCAAATAGGGCTGAGAAAACGTAAAAGGGAAATCCGAAAAGCAACCATTGGGAGATTCCGAACTGGTAGCTGTATTCACCTACCCCCAGTATTCCACCGTACCAGGTAGATACGAGGGTGGCAACGAAAGCGGTAAGGCTCATCTTACGCCCGGAAAGCAGGAAAGATTCTTCATCGTCCATATCTTCCCAGTCTTTTCGCCAGGTCAGGAATACCAGCAAGGCAAAGTAGAGGAAAATGATGCCCCAGTCGAGCTTTGTGAATTGCAGTTCAGTCAATGGCCAAAATTTAAGTTAAAAGTGGATGTAAAATATTTTGAAATAGAAGGAGTAGGCAAATGATCAACTGTTTTCCCTGGCTTTAAAAAGCAGAAGGTCGCCCTCCTCGTATGTGATCTCCACTGGGGTTTCTACAACCTCATTTGACGATCCGTCGCGGACCCCGTTCTCGAGTGATTCGTTGCTCAGAGGGTATTTTAATCCTTTTGTTGTAATGCCTGTGACTTTGCCGGAAAGCGGAAATAAGGATATGGGAGTCCCGATTGTAATATTCTCACGGAATGTTTTTTCAATGAGCATGGTATCTCCAAAATCATCCATTAACAAAAGTTCTTTGAAGTGGGCATTGAATTGTTTGAGAACGGAGAGATTCTTCAATGTGTGGTCAAGTCTTTGTCCAGTGGCCCCTAATATATGAATGTGCGTGGCCTGATTGTTCAGTGCGTGATTCAGTGCTTTTTCAAGATCATTGGATTCCTGGTCGGCCCGGAAAGCAATTTCGAAAGAATCTTCTTCAAATTTCTTAAAACTGTCCAAATCACCAATGACAATATCCGGTATGGCACCAAAATGGCGCGCAATATTACCACCCCCATCAGCTGCGATGAAGTACTCGGCATTCGCGCGGCACCGCCGAAATAATTTTTCGGAAGGGGGATTCCCGTTTCCGAGTATTAAAACATTCTTCATAAAAAGCCGATTCGTTTAATTATAGCACAGTTTTAATGTATATGATACGGCAAAAACCAATAAGATTTTAGCCCGAAAAAAATATTGCTTTCTTCAAAGCTATATACCATTTTAATAAGCTTATTTTTCGCGGTAAACCCGTTATTATGTTTGAAGAACTCATCGAAAAACTGAAGAATTACCACACGGTAGGTGTCTTTTCGCATATTCGCCCCGATGGTGATTGTATTGGGGCACAGGTGGCCACATGCCTGTGGTTAAAAAAGAATGGTATAAAAGCGTATGCTTTTAATGATGATGACGTCCCCTTAAATCTTCAGTGGGTTTCAGATTTTTTTCCTATTCAGAAACCGGAGGAAAAATTCCTAAAAAAATGTGAGGCGTTTATCCTGTTGGACGGGAATTCGCCCAAGCGATTTGGGTGTTATTCCGAATACATACAAGACGACCCCAAGCCTACCTTTATGGTGGATCACCATCCGGACCCCCACGATGGTTTTGAATTGAGCATTTCAGTAGAAGAAGCCTCTTCAACTTGCGAGCTTATTTTTCATCTTTTTCTGCAAAATGATATTAAGCAAGTTGACGAAAAAGTGGCAAAAGCATTGTATACGGGGATTTTAACGGATACCGGGTCTCTTCAATACGACAGTGTGACGCCCGAAACTATGAATGTTGCTTCCGAGCTGTTGCGGCTAGGGGATTTTCGCCCTAATGAAGTAGCCGAAAAAGTGTTTTCGAATAAAAGCTTGAATCAACTCCATTTGCTCAGTCGGGCAATGAGTACGATTCAACTATTTGAAGACAATCAGATCGCAACTATGTACGTTACCAAGCAAATGCTGGAAGAAACCAATACAACCAATGAAGATTGTGAAGGTTTTGTGGCATACCCGCTAAGCGTTACCGGTATTAAAGCGGCAATCTTGTTTAAAGCCCTTGGCGACGGTGTAAAAATGAGTCTGCGTTCTAAAAGCAATGATGTAGACGTAAATAAATGGGCTCGTGAGGTTGGCGGGGGTGGTCACAAAAAAGCCTCGGGTGCCTGGCATCCGGGACCGCTTGAAAAAGCAATTAAAGATCTTGTTGAGATTGGTTCCAAACAGCTGTTAAGTGTAGATAAGCAGTAAAAATTAGGTTCAGACTGATGCTCAAGAGTTATCTTTATATTTCTATTGTTTTCCTATTTCTTGCTTTGTTTTGTTCAAACTGTCTGGATCAACAAAAACCTGCTCACGCTCCGGGTACGGAAAATATTGCTAAGGCTTCTGGGGCAACTATCTCCCAGGTTATAACGGATTCTACAGATACTACGCGTCCCTCTCCGCAGCTTCGTCAAGCCGGTTCATCCACAAATACACAGGGGCAACAAATTACTAAAGATGCTGATATCCACTTTAGCCGGCGCACAGCTATTACAAAAGCCGTTAGTAAAGTAAGTCCCGCAGTTGTCAGTATTACCGTAACCGAAATGATGCCGGGCGGGCGGCGATTGGCATTCGACGAATACTATAATCGTTTTTTTTCGGTCCCCATACAGCGAGAAGTCAGCAGTATGGGATCAGGTTTCATTATAAGCAAAAAAGGGCTGGTGGTCACAAACCAGCACGTGGCGAACAAAGATGCTAAGAAAGTAGTAATTTCCCTGACCGACGGGTCGCAATACCCGGCTAAAGTGCTTGGAGCCGATGAGTTAGCTGATTTAGCACTTCTAAAGATAGAGGCAGACCGGGATTTCCCAACTGTGGATTTTGGTGATTCTGACAGTGTGCTTGTGGGTGAATGGTCGCTGGCGGTCGGAAATCCCTTTGGCCTTTTCAAGGCGGCCCAGCCATCGGTAACGGTTGGCGTAGTGAGTGCAAAAAACCGTGACTTCCGGCCCGATCCAAATGAGCCGCGGGTTTATATGGATATGATTCAAACGGATGCTGCGATAAACCGGGGGAATTCCGGCGGTCCACTTGTGGATAGCGAAGGAAAGGTAATTGGGGTAAATACCTTTATTTACACGGGGGGAACCAGCAGTGGTAATATCGGCCTTGGTTTTGCTATTCCAAGTAATCGTGTACAGAAGATTATTAAACAGCTGGGAGACTCCGGAGAGGTTCATCTTTCTTATGATCCCGGATTTACAACTATGCAGATGACATACCAGTTGGCGGCCAAATACAACCTGCCTGCGGTGATGGGATTGCTCGTTAAAAGTGTCAATAAGGATGGTCCGGCATTTCAGGCGGGAATAATCCCTGGAGATATTATCTTAAAAATCGGGGATGAGCCCGTGCAGAGTAAGATGCATGCCCAAGCGCTGTTTCGTGAATTCGACGAAGGGGATTCTATGCGCGTAGAACTGCTTCGCAACGGCAAGCGATACGAAACGAAAATGATGTTGCGAAAGAGGATAAAGCAGTAAGGAAATGGGAATATGGAGCATTCATGATCTTCTGCATATAACGGCTATTCGCCGTCCATTTTGCGATTCAAAAATTTTTCCACTCTCTTTTCATGCCGTTCACTTTCCCAGAATTCGGTGAATGGATCCAGCTCCGATGCGATGGCTTGCCATCGTGCTTCGGTGAATCGCAAGGCCCCTTGTTTTAGGTTCCTGATAAATTCACGGTCATTTTTTGATAATGATTCGGCCCAGTTCCCTGTTGATAGTTGAAGCTTTTCGGTTTCAACAACGCGGTCAATAAGTTTATGTGAAAGTGCAGTCTCTGCATTTATTATCCGGGCTTCGGCCAGCCAGCTAAGGGCGGTAGAACGACCAACCCGTTCTACTAGCCTTGTTAGTCCGCCCCAACCGGGCGGGAGGTAGAACTTACCCTGTGTAAAGCCAAAAGTTGCATCCGTAGCGGCGATCCGAAAATCAAAAGCAAGCATCATCTCACAGCCGCCTCCGTAAGCCGGCCCATTGACCGCTGCGATCGTCCAGCATGGAAGCTTTTCAATTCGTTTTAGAATCGACAGCATACGTTGAGCCATTATTTTAGCCTTACCGGCGGTTTTAATGGTATGGAATTTTTTAAGGTCACCGCCCGAAATAAAAGAGTCACCCGCACCCGTCAGTATAAAACAACGGCTATCATTTCTTTCGAGCTCGTCAAGCAGCTCTTCCAAGGCATCCATGACGGCAAAGTTAATGGCATTATGTGCCTGGGGACGATTGATGACTGCTCTACAACAATGTTTATTATATTCGACTTTTAATGGGCTCACTATTAGTTTATTACTCAATAAAGTTCTAATTCTGGGTATTCAAAAAGGAAACTATATGTATCTGGCCAATAAAGAAAAGATTAATCAGTCGCTTTCAACAAAAATAGTTGATGCACGGGTTGCTCAGGTTTTTAATTCATTCAAGGATGTTTTGGTTACTTCTTCGTTTGGGACTACTTCTGCGGTTTTGCTCCACCTCGTCAGTCGTATTCGGCCGGAATGCCCGATTTACTTTATTAATACCGGCTATCATTTTAAAGAGACTCTTTCCTATAAGGATCGAATCGGCCGTCTGTTAGATCTAAATATCATTGATTTAAAACCAGATTCCCGCCAACATGCGATGACTAGGGAAAAAAATCTTTGGAATCAGAATTCCGACAGATGTTGTGAAATCAACAAGGTGAAACCTCTACAGGAAGTCAAAAAGCGCTACAAAGTATGGATGTCCGGGCTGATTGGCTTTCAAAACCACCATCGGAGCACACTTGAGATTGTCGATGATAAGAATGAACTCATTAAATTCTACCCGCTTATTGATTGGGACAGCTCCTTGGTCGAAGAGTATATCGAAGGTCACGGACTGCCTCAGCATCCATTGAAAGAGCAGGGATATCATTCGGTGGGTTGTACGCACTGTACTACCCCCGGAGCAGGACGTTCAGGCCGATGGAAAGGGCAATCAAAAACCGAATGCGGATTACATTACTAAGAAAGGGTTAACGTGTTCTGACCGTAACTAGCCCTGTTCTTTAGGCTGGGTCAAATATCCTCAATTTCGTAATTGATTTTTTGTTTTTTAGAATTTTTAAGCAGCCAGTGCTGGTATTCCTCGTTGCCTTCCTGCTCGCTTAATTGCAATGAAATAACGCAGGGACACTCGTAACTGTGCAACTCTTTTACTCGATTTGTGAGGTCATCTACATTGTGGTAGGGTGTTTTTGCAATGAGGATTGTTTCGGTTTCTTCCACAATTTCGCCTTTCCACCAGTAAATTGATTCCATACCTTCAACAATATTAACGCAAGCTGCCAGCTTCTCTTCAACAAGTTTTTTGCCAATACTTTTTGCTTCTTGCTTGTTTTTAGTGGTTATATAAACGAGACGTAGATTAAAAAACATGTATTCTGTTATTTGTGTTTTCGGAATGTTGAAATCTACAAAAATGCTTTAGGGACTCATAGCTTTTTCAGAGAATTATCATATAATTATTTGTGTTGAAAACAGACCAAAAAAACCGTAGTTTTCGTGGCTCTAAATTCCAGCAGTGTATCCGCCAGCTGGTCTTATAGTATGCGAGAGTGGCGGAATTGGTAGACGCGCTAGATTTAGGATCTAGTGCCTTTTTGGCGTGGGGGTTCGAGTCCCCCCTCTCGTACATAATCACATTTCAATTCTAAATTGATCATTCTTACCGATCTAATTAAATCTTTCTTGGAGTAGTTCCGTGGAAATAACTGTAAATGATATCACTTCTGTTGATAAAGAACTTATAATTTCGGCTGGTCGCGAAGATTTGGAGCCTAAATTTAAGGAGGCTTACAAAAAATATCGCAGCCAAATAAACATGCCTGGTTTTCGTCCGGGCAAAGTGCCTCTCAAAATTGTGCAAAAACGGTTTGGAGATGAGATCGAACAGGAAGAGATCAGCAAATATGTGCAGGAAGTATTTGAGGAAAAAGTTGTTCCCGAATACGAGCCGGTAGGCGAAAGCCAGATGCTGGAGCTGAATTGGGAAAATGATGAGCTGGAAGCGAAATTCAAGATTGGTGCTCGTCCCGACTTTGAATTGACAGATCTCGAAAAAGTTGAAGTGGACCGCTTAGTTCATGATGTAACCGATGAAGAAGTTGAGGAAGAGATTGAAAGGCAACTAAAGCAGGCTGGAAATTGGGAAGAAGTAGACGAGAAAATAACCGAAGAAAGTCGCGTTACTGTAGACGCAATGCCTTTGGAAGACGGTGAGCCCGACGAAGAGAATAAAGCTGAAGAGAAGATAGATCTCAGCAAAGAAGAATCTGAGCAGTTCAGGGACGATTTAGTCGGTCATAAAGCCGGTGATAAAGTGGATGTGGAAATAGGCCACGGTGATCATACGCATAATTTTCGACTCCTTGTCAAGAAGGTTGAAAAGTTGCACAAAGCCGAACTTACTGATGAACTTGCCAAAAAACAGACGAATGAAGAGGCTAAAAATGTAGATGAGTTCAAAAGCCTGGTAAAAAGTCGTATTCAAAATTATTACGATCAGTCAGCCGGAGATCTTTTCAAGAACGATGTGATCGATGCTCTTGTTGAGAAACATGACTTTGAAGTTCCGGAAGTGTTTAAAAATCAGGTCTTGAATCAATATGTTGAGCGGGTCAAACAACAGTCCAATGGCGAACTGCCCCCTGATTTTGATGTCGAAGAATACAAGGAAAATATGGATGACCGGGCTATCAGGGATGCTAAGTGGTTTTTTATAAATGAAAAACTGCAAGAAAAATTTGATGATATCGAGATAAAACCCGAAGATATAGACGAATACTTACAGGCCGAGGCTGATCGTTATGGTATTGGTATTGATCAAATGCGTAATATGTTCGCTCAAAATCCACAACAGTTGGAAAGCTTGAGAAATAGTATACGCGAGGAAAAAGTCTTTGATAAGCTTAATGATGTGGTCGATATCAGCGAAATTGATAAGGAGACGTATCAGAAAAAATACGACGAGAAAGTAAAGGCGTAAAGCCTCAACATTTTTTATTGAATAACATATTTTATCATTACTCACATGGATAACCAACCATTATATCAATTACCGAACTTTGAGAATGGTGAATTCTCCCGGATCCAAAACAATAATTTGGTTCCCATGGTGGTCGAAAAGACTGAAAGGGGAGAGCGCGCTTTTGACATATATTCGCGCTTGCTTAAAGACCGTATTATTATTTTGGGAATGCCGGTTAATGATGCCGTGGCCAGTTCTATTGTTGCGCAAATGCTATATCTACAGGCTGAAGACCCCGAAAAAGATATAAACCTGTATATAAACAGCCCCGGAGGCGTAGTTTCTTCCGGTTTGGCAATTTATGATACAATGCAGTATGTTAGTTGTGATGTATCAACAACCTGTGTAGGGATGGCCGCTTCAATGGCAGCGGTACTGTTGGCTGCTGGGGCGCACGGTAAACGTAATCTTTTGCCCAATGCCCGTGTGATGATTCACCAACCACTGGGTGGTGTACAGGGGCAAGCCAGTGATATTGAGATTGAGGCGCAGGAAATTCTCAGAATTAAAAAGCTGTTGACTCAGATTCTCGCAGATCACAGCGGTCAGGATCATGAACAGGTTCTCGAAGATTCTGATCGTAATAAGTGGATGACAGCCCAAGAAGCTAAAGATTATGGTTTGGTTGACAACATCATGAGACGTAACAAGAAAAAGTAATTTTTCTAATAGACCAGTCAGATTATAATGAGCGACCAGGAAAACAATAACGACAAGACCATTCACTGTTCATTTTGCGGACGTTCGAGCCACGAGGTGAACAGCATGGTAGCCGGTCCTAATGATGTATATATTTGCGATCGCTGTGTAGCAGATGCTTCCGGGATTGTAAAAAGCGACCTGGCTTCAATGTCGAAAAAGAGAGAGAAAAATTACAAACCTCTGCTGAAGCCAGCCGAAATCAAAGCGAAACTGGATGACTATGTCATTGGCCAGGAAGAGGCTAAGAAAACGCTTTCGGTTGCTGTTTACAACCATTATAAACGAATTAGCTCTGACCTGCAGGATGAGTTTGATGATACCGAAATAGAAAAAAGTAATATTATTTTGTTGGGGCCTACGGGCTGCGGCAAAACATTGTTGGCAAAAACAATGGCCAACATTATTGATGTGCCCTTTACTATTGCTGATGCTACGGTACTCACTGAAGCCGGTTATGTAGGCGAAGATGTGGAAAGCATTCTCTCCAGTCTGCTTCAGGCTGCCGATTATGATGTGGAACAGGCCAAACGTGGCATCGTCTATATAGACGAAGTGGACAAGGTGGCTCGTAAAAGTGATAATCCCTCGATTACCCGTGATGTTTCCGGGGAGGGTGTTCAGCAAGCACTGCTGAAAATTTTAGAGGGTACTGTCGCAAACATCCCCCCAAAAGGAGGACGTAAACACCCCGAACAGAGTTTTATCCAGGTCGATACATCAAACATTTTATTTATCTGTGGCGGGGCATTCAGTGGCCTGGAAGATCTTATAGCTCGAAGATTGTCTGTCAGTCCGATGGGTTTCCATTCCGAAAAGCAGGTCACGTTCGATAAGGATGACCCCGATATTTTTACGCATGTGGAATCTCAGGACCTACAACATTATGGATTGATTCCTGAACTTATCGGCCGCCTTCCGGTTATTGCCGGCTTGCATCAGCTTTCCAAGGAAGCTATGATTGAGATTCTTGTCAAGCCCAAAAATGCACTCACCAAGCAGTATAAGAAGCTCTTTCAGATGGAAGGTGTCGAGTTGGTGTTTGAAGAGGATGCGCTTGAACATATAGTTGAAAAAGCTCTGAAGAGGAAGACAGGAGCGCGTGGGCTACGGTCTATAATGGAAGATTCTATGCTGGATATCATGTTTACGCTTCCCTCTATGAAAAATATAGAACGTTGTGTGATTACTCGTGAAACCATTGAAGAAGATGCACCACCGGTTTATGAAAAGCGGAAGGCATCTGCATAACTAACAATTTTCCAGCGTTATAAAGGCATCATCATTCGGTGATGCCTTTTTTATTTTGTAAAATTTACCATTTTACCCTATACAGTGGATTGTCTTTGGAGGGGAAATTTTCTAATGCCGAATTAAACCTTAAATTACCATATTATTGCTTTGAATAGGCCATATGAAAATTCGTCTTACATCAAATAGAATAAATGTGGTCCTCATAGGACTGCTAATATTGCTGGGGATCGGATCATTTGCCTACAATCAGTATCTCCTCAATAGGATCTTAAAACAGGACCGATCCGGGGTTGAGCTCTGGGCCAAAGCGATCGAATATACCGGTAATCCCGTCCAGGAAGAGATTAGCCAAAATTTGCTTGGGGCATCCAACTACCTGCGGCAGAATACAGCAGTGCCCGACAGTATTGTTGATATGATTGAAGAAGCAGAATCCGATCGTACATCTCAGACATTTGTGACGCAGGAAATTGTATTGAGGGGAGACCGTTTCCAGGTACCGAGAATAATCGTTGACCAAGATGGGGAAATTATATTTGCCAATCATGTTGAGGCGCCTTTGAATCAAGATCTGATCAACCGTTTTGCGGCGATGCATGATCCCATAGAAATTATTTTGGGAGGTGAACAGTATTCTCAAAAACAATATGTCTACTATGGGGAGAGCCCTACTGTGCGTTATTTGCGTTACTTCCCATACATCCAATTAAGTTTATTAGCTCTTTTATTGGGTATTGGTTTTGTGAGCTACCGGGCCATCACAAAGTCTGAACAATCTAATCTGTGGGTAGGGATGGCCAAAGAGGCTGCTCATCAGCTGGGAACGCCCTTGTCGAGTCTCTATGGATGGATCGAATTGCTCCGTGATGAAAAAAGAGAGGACGACTTTACCCAGCGTATTTGCAATGAGCTGGAGCACGACATTACCCGTCTTCGGGATGTTGCCGAACGCTTTAATAAGATTGGTTCGAAACCGGAATTGCGCCTTCAAAAAATTGAACCAATTCTTCGGGAGGTTGTCAATTACATGGAACAACGATTACCGCAGTTTGGGAATAATGTAGAGGTACTACGTCATATGGATTCCGGGGTTCAGGCTAAAGTGAATGCAGATCTGTTTCAATGGGCGATGGAGAATCTTATTAAAAATGCCATGGATGCGATAAAATCTACCGACAAAAAGGCATTTGTGTCCGTCAAGTTGCATCGTGTGGAAAATGAGGTGTTGATTGATGTGGAAGACTCGGGTGTTGGAATAGAAAAAAAGTATCAAAATCAGATTTTTAAGCCGGGCTACAGTACCAAAAAAAGGGGATGGGGGTTAGGCCTTAGCCTCACGCAGCGCATTATCGAGGAGTATCACCAGGGAAAACTCGTAATTCATCGATCGGAACCCGGCACAGGAACAACAATGCGCATCATTCTGAAGATAGATGAGCTTCAAAGTAAGCTTGAGGAACCGGAAGAGGTCGCATCAGCCACAACTTAGTCCGGCTGATATCCTCTTTTCTTAGCATATTCCATGAGTTGAGCTTTTAACAGGTTGCGCCCACGGTGCAACCGCGATCGGATAGTACCAATGGGAACATCCAGCATGTTGGCGATTTCCTCATAGGTAAATCCCTCAACGTCGCATAACAGAACAACAGTACGGAAATCCTCGGGTAGATCTTCAAGCGCATTTGAGATGTCATCGTCAATGAGATCCCGGAACATTTTGTCCTCAAGATCAGAGGTATCAGTACGTTCCGCTCTGATCGTCTCGTAAAAGGTGGACACCTCATCATAATCAACCTGGTTCGGCTGCTTGGATTTTTTACGATAGTTGTTGATGTAGGAATTCTTGAGGATCCGGAAAAGCCATGCCTTGGCATTCGTTCCTTTTTCATAGCTGCTGAAGAAGCGGTATGCTTTGACAATCGTATCTTGAACAAGATCTTCGGCGTCGCTGGGATCTGATGTCAATCGCAATGCAAAATTATACATGGCATCCAAATGAGGAATAATTTCTTCTTCAAAATCTTCCTGTTTCTGGACTTCCTCTTTTGTTAATTCGGCCATCCCTGTGGGTTAGCTAACTTTTTGCTGAATAAATAATGTTAAATATCACTCAAGAGATTCGAACTATATTATATTCTTATCTCCATAATGGCATAATTGTTTCCCCAAAAATGAAATATAATAAACTAGTATATCAAAATTGTTTCTAAAAGGTTAATCAGTTTCATTAATGAGCCTAATAGTTATTGCAAATGTCTTAGAAGTATACTGTTTCAATATGAAGTTACTTTAAAGACGGCAATACTATTCCATTTCTTACCAAATTAGTATACAATAACCATGAGGTCATAAATGGCATGAGTCCAGGCAGCTGTACCGAATCCACGCCATATATAGATTGCATTAAGGGCAAGTCCAAATAAAAACCGAAACAAAAAAGAACCCAGAGTGAAAGGATCACCTAATTCGCCAACATAGTGTGCAAAGCTGAATATGGTGGCTGCAAGCAGCATGGCAAGTACGTAGGCTATGAGTTGCACACTAAAAATTTTCCTAAAAATGAATAGCAGGATTGACACCAGTATTACTCTAAAAAAAAGTTCTTCATACAGCCCGGCACCCAGCGATAGGGCCATTTTTTGAAGCAGCGAAAGTGTCTCAACCGGTGATGCCTGAATTGCCTGCAATAGGCTGTTGACGGTCAATGTAATAAGTAATGCCAGGACGAACGCGTAAAACGACGCTTCGATGATCATCGTAATAAAATAACTGAACTTCAACGATGACAGACGGCTACGTTCCCTGTAAATAATAAAAACGCCAATTAAAGCTACAAAAATGAGGGTAATAGAAAGGATATCTTGTCCAATATAGTGAAACAGTGTTTTTATCCAGACATCAACCGATATTCGAACAACGTGGCTGGCATCGGGTTGGGCCAGGTAAATCAATGCTTCATATAAAAGCAGTAACGGCAGGCTGACCAGGTAGCTGTAGAGCAGGCTGCGCGTTGTAGAAAAATAAAGTCTGACTGAGTCCCCGAATTTACTCATTGATCTTGATAAATGGTTACCGTGGGCTGGCTGCTTCTAAAGTCCAGCGCTTTCCAGGCAGCGGCAGATAATTTTAAGTTGTTGCCGGAGTTACGGTCATTAATACGAACATATATTCCCTTTTCATTTTCAGTATTCTTAATAAAAATAACAGATCCCAGTGAAATATTGGAGTGTGCCGCCGTCAACGCATCAGAATTGTACAATTCTCCACTTGTGGTGGGTTCAGCATTGGATTTCTCGCTGTATTTAGTTACTGAAGTTGATCCCAAATCTTGCATATTAGCATTGACGACATAAGGATTTTTATAGGTCTTGCTGGGCGGGGCCAATACCGTCACTTTTTGGCCGGGTTGAAACCTGGATGACCGAATGCCCGGATTCAAGGCACGAAATACAGCTTCGTCCATTTGGAATTTATTGAGCAGCTCCTGCTGGCTCATGGTTCCACCGGAGATTTTATATATAATAAATTTGCCTTGAGGTGATGACTGCGTGGATTCTGCGACAGATGGAGGAGTTGGGTTACTTCGAACAGTGAGGCGTTGTCCAACCCGGATGGTGCTTGAAGTCAGGTCATTAAGCTTTTTCAGCTCATTTACCGTCATGTCGTGAGCATGGGCAATTTTATACAGGGAATCCCCACTTTTAACCAAATAGTAAGTGTTTTGCTGGGTTTCTTTGTTGACAACAATATGCTGTTGTTGCCCCCCCTTTTTAGAGGGATAGATTGTTAATTCCTGCCCAACCTTTAGATTATTGGAAGAGAGATTATTCCACGCTTTTAGCTCGGCAATACTCACATTGTATTCTTTAGAGATAGAAAAAAGTGTTTCTTTTGATTCGACAATATGGGTCTTTTCATTTTTGGTCGATGCTTTTTTTATAATTAATGACCGGCCAACTGAAAGTTCATTGTTTTTTAAGTTGTTCCATTCCTTGAGCTGCTGCACCTGGACATTGTATTTTTGGGCTATGCTAAAGAGCGTTTCCCCCTTTTTTACAGTATGAGTAGTATTTTGGGCCGAAGATAAGAAAGTGATACCCAACAAAAGGAAGGCTAAACCAATTCCCGTTTTAACAGATATTCTAAAATTCATCAACTCGTTCTTTCTTCCAGTTCTATTTCCAGTTGTATGAGTGCTTCTGCAAGTTCCGATTTGGTACGAACTTCTTTTTGTTTTTTTGCTATGTCTATTCCTTTTTGGTAGAGTTCCCGTGCATCATAGGGCTTATCGAGCACTTCATAAAGTTTGCCCAGGTGATAATATACTCCCACATACTCGGGATCATTATTAAGGATATCCTCAAACAAAACTCGTGCTTTCGAAAATTCCCCATCCTTACGGAATTCCAGTGCCAGGGCAAATTTCGAGAATGAATCCCCCGGATTCTGTTTTATCTGCCGGGCAAGTTGTTTTCTTTTTTCTTTATCACTGCTGCTCATAATAGATACGCTAACGTATAGCGGTAGATCCTATTTCATGTTCCATTGATAAGATACAGAAATTGGGTGAGCGAAAAAGGGGGATTTTAGCTACTAGCTTCAGCTGTACGATTGTATAAAAGGAAGAAAGCATGAGGCGGCAGACATAAAAGGAAATTTTCGCTTCACGTTTGCCGTATTAACATTTGGATTATTAAATAGAATAAACGTTTTTTACCGCCGACCGCCGACCGCCGACCGCCGACCGCCGACCGCCGACCGCTATTTACCATATCGTTCTTCGATCTCTGAAATAGAGTCTCCACCGAATTTTTCCAGGAAAGCATTGGCCAGAACAGGTGCTATGACACTCTCAACTACTACTATAGCACGTGGCAGCGCACAGACGTCTGAACGTTCATAGCGAGTATCTCTCCTTTTTTTCGATTTGATGTCAACCGTTTCAATGGGAGTAAGCATGGTTGGTATGGGTTTCATCACACCACGAATGATCAACGGCATGCCCGTAGTGATCCCCCCTTCGATGCCCCCCATCCGGTTCGTTCGCCGTTTAAATTGCATATCTTCGTAATGGATTTCATCATGAACCTCCTGTCCGTGGCGTCGGCCCGATTCAAAACCTTGCCCGATTTCGACGCCCTTCATAGCCTGTGTCCCCATGATGGCTTGGGCCAGCCGTCCGTCCAATTTCCGATCCCAGTGGACAAAACTTCCCAGTCCCACGGGCAGTCCGGTAACCAAAATTTCCCAGTGGCCACCAAGTGAACTTCCCTCTTTACGGCGTTTTATAATGAGGTCACGCATTTTTTGGGTCAAGTTTTCATCCAGGCAACGAACATCGGATTTGTCCGCAGCACGGAAGACAGCTTCCGCCCCTTTTTCTAATATCGGATCAACAATTTCGCGAACATCATCCCATGAATTTTCATAACCAACAGTGCCGATTCGAGTGACATGCCCCCCGATTTCAATTCCAAAATGGTTCAATAATTTTCGGGCAACCGAGGTACAGGCTACCCGCATTGCTGTCTCACGCGCACTGGAGCGTTCGATAGCGGGACGAATGTCATCATAACGATATTTTTGGACGCCTGTCAAGTCTGCATGGCCGGGACGCGGGACGGTAATTGGAGGCACACCATCGCCATCGCCTTCTTTGGCCAGCACCTTGGGCCAGTTGGAATCATCCTTTTCATAAGCCCGGTTGACCATTTTAAGGGCAATAGGAGCCCCGGTTGTTTTACCGAAGCGAACGCCGGACAGGATTTCCGCCCGATCTTTTTCAAAAGCCATTCTTCCTCCTCGGCCATATCCTTTTTGGCGGCGTTCCAGGTGAAGGGCTATTTCATCTTCCGTTATGGGGAGCCCGGCCGGAACCCCTTCAATGATACCCGTCAATTGCGGTCCGTGAGATTCGCCGGCTGTTAAATATCGTATCATACAGATTGTGTATTTCTTTGTTGGGAATTAATATGCTTTATAAAGTTATGTTTTGATACCCGCTCTTTAAGTGTTCGGAAGTCTTTACATCCTTCTTCCCGCAACTGTTTTATTCGTTGTATGTCGCCGAGAACAATGAGCGAATCTCCCACTGAAATCTTATCGTCGCTACCGGGATTGAACCTGATTTTTTCCTTACTCTCGGGAATGATGGCAATAATTACTACAAAATATTTTTGCCTGATTTTTGCTTCGGACAAGGTTTTGCCGGCCAGTTCGGAACCTTCAAATATTTTTACTTCGTCAAATACATGGTCTTGACTGGCACCGCCGAGTATCCGGTCCATAAATTGATCTACATTGGGACGCAGAATGACATTCGCCATACGGTCTGCCCCAATTTCATAGGGAGAGATTACCTTGTTAGCCCCTGCACGGAGTATTTTTTTGGTATTTTGATGTTGGTTCGTCCGTACAAGGATAAAGATATCCTGGTTTAGTTCACGACCGACCAGGGTAACAAACACATTGTCCTGATCGCTGGAAAGCGTACAGATAAGTCCCTTTGCACGTTGTATCCCGGCATCTTTTAATACAGCTTCATCCTGCGCATCTCCCTCGACATAAAGCATTTTATCCTCTTGGAGACGTCGAATGCTGCTGTCGCGGTTCTCTATGACAACGATCGGTATTTCGGCCCGTTTCAGTACTTCCGCTATCCGGTGGCCGATTCGTCCATATCCCGCAAGTATGTAATGTTGATCCATTTTTTCCAGTTGCTTTTTCATAGCCCTTTTCCTGAAGATTTCGCTTTCAAAAATTAACTGCGTTGTTTGGGAAGCTATATATGAGATAACCCCGATTCCCATTACAAATAATAACATGGTAAAGATACGTCCGCCTACCGACAGGGATTTCATTTCGGCAAAACCGATAGTTGTAATCGTAATAAATGTCATATAGAATCCTTCAAAAAATCCCATATCTTCAATTATGTGATAACCAACCGATCCGATAAAAAATACAACCAACAGGATAGCAAATGCTACAGCGATCCTGATCGCTATTATATTATCTATGATATCGTTGTAAATTCCTCGCATAACGTTTTGAAGGATGGTTCATTAAAGCCTTTTATAATATAGGTCAAAAAATAAAGCGTACGAAATGACAACTACTTTGAAATTTAATAGTTTCCAGCCTTATTTTAGGAAAATGTAATATATGAAAGCACTTGAGAAATTTGGACAGTATTGTCTCCTCCTGTATCGGTCTCTGCGCTCGTTATACGAGGTAAATACCTACAAGAAAAACCTTATCAATGAGTTACTGAAAATTGGGTATGAATCGGTACCTATCGTTCTCTTAACAGGGGTTTTTACCGGCGCAGTGATGACCATTCAGACCGCATACCAGCTGGATCTGGCTTTTATTCCCATTTCGGTTATCGGTTCTATCACGTCCGAATCGCTTCTGATTGAGTTATCAGCCGTAATTACGAGCCTGGTATTGGCAGGGAAGGTGGGAGCACGTATTGCTACAGAACTTGGCACTATGCGTGTAAGTGAGCAGATCGATGCCCTGGAATCGATGGGATTTAATTCCGTATCCTTTTTGGTACTGCCTCGGGTTCTTGCAGGTTTAGTCATGTTTCCGCTGCTATATATCTTTGCCAGTGCATCGGGAATGATTGGCGGAGTGGTAGCGGGGTATTTGTCGGGAGCCGTTTCTCCGGCTGAGTTTATGCACGGTGCACGCCAGTTCTTTTATCCTTGGGATGTTACTTTCGGCATCCTTAAGGCATTTGTTTTCGGCTATGTTATTACGTCCATATCCTGCTTTAAAGGCTACTATGCGACCGGCGGCGCCGAAGGAGTAGGCACCAGCACAACACAGGCTACAGTTTTAAGCTGTATTTATGTATTATTAGCTGATTTTGTACTTGCTGCAGTATTCCTTTAATATTTTAATTGACAATGATAGAGATACGCAATCTCAAAAAAAGTTTCGGTTCAAATCTCGTTTGGAAAGATGTCTCATTTGATATTGAGGATGGAGAAACTATAGCTATCATCGGCCGATCGGGTTGTGGAAAGTCGGTACTGGTGAAACATCTTAACGCCCTTATGTATCCCGATGAGGGAGAAGTTATCATAGATGGGAAAAATGTTTTTGAATTGGAATATATAGCATTGCGAAAAATGCGCCAGCGTTTCGGTGTGCTTTTTCAGGGATCTGCTCTTTTTGATTCGCTTAATACCTTCGAGAATATCGCTTTTCCGCTCCGGTATTTTACGGAAGATTCAGACGATACTATTTCAAAGAAAGTGGAAAAAGCCCTGGAGATGGTGAACCTTGCGGGTACGGGCGAAAAGTCAACGGCCGAACTTTCGGGAGGGATGCGCCGGAGAGTGGCTTTGGCCAGGGCTACGATACTACAGCCAGATTTTTTAATTTACGATGAACCTACTTCAGGGTTAGACCCACAGACATCAGATGAGATTAATCGGCTTATTATTTCGTTGGCCGAGAATTTAAGAATCACATCTATTGTTGTAACACATGATATTCACAGTGTCTTAGAAATAGCCAGCAGGGTAGCTTTTTTAGAGCATCAAGGTCTTTGTTGGCATGGTACGGTTGATGAGATGCGTAAAAGTGATGACGAGGATCTAATGAATTTTATAACGGCAAGTGAATATCAAATAAGAAATTAACAGGAGTTATTTTGAAGATGAGTAATGAGTTTAAAGTTGCGTTGACAATACTGGCAGCCCTGGTTATGGGTTTTCTGGGTTATCGTATTATGAGCGATCTCCCGCTTTTCCGGCAATCATTGATTGTCCATACCTATTTTAGCCGCACAGACGGGCTTTCTCCGGGGAATTATATCTATATTAACGGAGTAAAGGTGGGTTCGGTTAAAAGGATGGAGCTGTCCAAAGGGGATAGTGTAGAGGTGACCATGAGTTTTGACCTGGGACTCGAATTGCCTAAAAATTCAGTTGCTTCTGTGGAATCTTCGGGATTACTGGATGAGAAGGCCGTGGTTGTTGAAAGAGGGGATTCTCCTCAAAACCTGCAGTATGGGGATTATATGAAGGGTGTTTATAATGGTGGGATGTTGGAAACACTCAAAAGGGAGGGGCGGCAGCTCAGTGAGGATGTTTCTGAGTCTTTTGGTAAACTGAATACATTGTTGGCACAGCTCAATACCATGCTAAATGATACGACCAAAGGAAGGGTGGATTCTGTGCTACAAAACTTGAAATCCACTTCGAACAACATCGCTGGAATCTTCCATGCCAAAAGAAGTGAAATTGAATCGGCGATCACTCATACCCGGAAGTTTATGGCTAATATCGATACGGTCAGCATGCATAACAAATCAAGGGTTGATTCAGTGATGGTGGGTCTCGACCAGTCTTTGAACGAATTACATAAGCTAAGCCGAGATCTAAACAAAACGAATACTCAGCTGAACCAAATTCTGGTTAAGATAAATAACGGAGAAGGCAGCCTAGGAAAGATGGTCAACGATCCCACCCTGTATAATAACCTGGAAAGCCTTTCCGGCGAAATGAATACACTGATTAAAAACATCAACGAGAACCCCAGAAAATATCTAAAACATATGAGTCTAATCCGGGTTTTCTGATATTAGGCAGCGGTTGAATTCATAATCTTTTCGGCTTCCGGGCGTTAAAACTTTATGATTGTACTAAATTGCTCTTAGTCGAGGCTTCTTGTATATTTGGAGGCTTAAAACAGATAAAGGAAATGTTATTTTCAAACCAATTAAGACGTAGATAAGAGGTTTTTTTAATATGGGTGTAATGGAAAAAATGAGAAAAAGTACCGGCGTTATTTTATGGGTACTTATTTTCTCATTCGGATTGCTGTGGGTGCTTGCTGATACCAACTTTTTCAATGTTTTGCAGCGAGGTCCGCGATCCCTTGGATCTGTAAACGGTGAGGCAATCTCATTGGATGATTATAATAGCCGGGTAAATTATTATTCCGAACAATATTCCCGACAGACGGGCAATGGCATGACTCCCGAATTAAGGGCTCAATACCAAGAACAGGCCTGGAATGACTTGGTTACCAGTAAACTTTTGCAACAAAAGATGGATCAGCTGGGGATCAAGGTTACCGATCAGGAAGTTGTTGACATGATAACCGGGGAAAATCCGGATCCATTCATTAAACGCCAGTTTCAAAAGGAAGATGGCACTATTGATCGGGTGGCTTTGCAGTCGGCAATTGATGCTCCCGAGAATAAACAGCTTTGGATTAATGTTGAGCAACAAATGCGTCAAAAGCGCCGCCAGCAGAAGATGAGCAACTACCTGCAATCGGGCATGGATGTTAGCCAGTATGATGTTGAGCAGCAATATATGCGCAATAATACGGTAGCTGATATCTCCTATATTCGTTTTCCGTATGCCGATGTCTCTGAAGGTGAAATAACCATCTCGGATTCTGATCTTAGAGATTATTATGATGCCCATCAGGATAAGTATCAGCGAAAAGAATCCTATCGATTTGAGTATGTGAGTTTTGACAAAACCCCAACCAAGGAAGATACGGCAAGGACCATCTCTGAGGTTGAGGACCTTCGGGGCGAATTTGCAAATGCGGAAAATGATTCTTTATTCTTCAATCGATACCAGTCAACGACGCCGTATAGCGCCAGAATGGTCGAAAAAAGCCAGGTTCGTGATATTTTTAAACCGGTTCTCAAGCTTAAGAATAATGAAGTTTCCCAGGTTATCAGGGATCAGGGGCGGGTTTTCCTGTTGAAAAAGCTGGATGAAACCTCAACAAAGGTCAAATTTGAGGTCTTTAGCTTTGATATTAAAGCGGATCCCATTGCCACTATCGATAAGCGGGCTGAAACGGCCGATGATTTTAGTTACTTTGCCCAGCAAGACGGCTTCGAAAGCGAGGCTGAACGACGGAACCTGGCAATTAGTAAGGCATTTGCCACCAAAGGCAATGATTTTATTTCCGGTATAGGACAGAGTCGGCAGATAATGAGTTTCCTTGAGACCGCTGAAGAGGGCAGTATTTCCGATCCCATTGAACTTTCCAGCCAGTTTGTAGTTCTGAGAGTATCTCAAATCACCCCTGCCGGGATCCGTCCGTTTGATGAGGTGAAAGAACAAATACGTACGATTGTAACCAATGAAAAGAGAAAACAAAAGACGCTTGATCATGTAAGCAAACTGGTTTCTCAAAACAGTGATTTACAATCAATTGCTGGAACTGCAGGCAAAGAGATAACAAAGGTAGAAGCGCTGTCTCAAAGTGCCACTAGCATTGAAGGAGCAGGTCGTGAGCCTAAAGTAGTGGGTGCTGTTTTTGGCCTTAAAGAAGGGGACCAATCTGATGCTATTGCTGGCACCAGTGCCGCTTTTGTAATTCGCGTTGACAGGTTACAAAAAGCAGATCTTAAAAACCTGACGGCTGCTGAACGTCAGCAAATTCGCCGACAGCTGCAGCAGCAGAAAAGTGCTGTTTTTATGAATACCTGGATTGATCAGCTCAAAAAAGAGGCAGATATTGAAGATAATCGTGCCCAGCTGCTGAAAGGAAGATAAAAAGGTCACGGTTTATTTTTTTAGGGCAAGGGGAATGCTTCTTGCCCTTTTTTATTTGTATAGCATAAAACTAAGTAGGAATTCCGAGATGACTAAATCCGATAAAAAATGGATGAAACTGGCCTTGGAGATTGCTGAAAAAGGGGCTGGGCACGTTTCACCGAATCCTATGGTTGGTTGTGTTATTATTTCGGCGGACGGAAAGAAACTTGGACAGGGTTTTCATGAGCGTTATGGCCAAGCGCATGCCGAGAAGAATGCGGTCGATTCGGTCAAGAATGAGGAATTACTGAAAGGGGCTACGGTATATGTTACGCTGGAGCCCTGCTCACACCATGGTAATACACCGCCCTGTTGCGAGATGTTGGCCAAACTACCTATAAGCAGGGTAGTCGTAGCAATGGAGGATCCTACCCCAAAGGTATCAGGCAAAGGCATTCAACATTTGCGGGATCACGGCATTGCTGTCGATGTGGGATTAATGAAAGAAGAAGCAGAGAAATTAAACGAATTTTTCTTGCATCACCAGGCTTTGAACCGTCCTTTTGTCACTTTGAAGTTAGCACAGACGCTGGATGGATACATTGCTGCGCCTGACGGCAATTCGGAATGGATTAGCAGTCCGGAATCTCGTGCACTTGTCCACAAGTGGCGTAGCGAATACGATGCCGTGATGGTGGGCCGGAATACAGCCCTTATAGATAACCCACGACTTACGGTGAGGCATGTTGAAGGACGTCAGCCGAAACGAATTGTGATAGATGGGCCATTAGAATTGCCAAGAGAACTGAATCTTTTTACAGATCAGTACGAAGAAAAGACAATTGTCCTTACCCATAACAAGGAGAAATTTCAGAATGAAGCCGATCCGATGTTAAGCATGTTGCAGTCGGATTATTTTCGCGGCAAGACGTTATTGGTTGATGAGAAAAACGGTCACACTAACCTAAAGCAAGCCTTGTTCGAGTTAGGGGCGCTACCGATTACCTCCATCCTGGTTGAAGGAGGGCAAAGCCTATCATCGGCCTTATTGCGCGAGCGGCTGGTAGATAAGGTTGAATGTTTTATTGCTCCCAAAATATTGGGTGGTGGCACAAAGTCCGTGATGGGGGTAGGTATTAATCACATGTCTGAGATCATGGAGTTCAGGGAAGTAAGATGGCGCCAGATTGGAAATGACCTTCTTTTTTCAGGATATTTTTAAGAGCATGCTGAGCTTGGATGTGGCCAGGTATTGCACATAAGAGCTTGTTCATTATTGTTTAATTAACTTAAATCATTTTGTTTACAGGGATAATTAAATCAGTTGGAGCCATACAAGGTGTTAAACAGCTAAATGGGGGCAAAGAAATAACGATTTCTTCGGATTTAGCCCATGAGTTAAGTGTTGACCAGAGTATCAGCATCAATGGCGTATGCCATACAGTGACAGCGCATGATCAAAAAACATTCACGGTGCAGAGTGTGGAGGAAACACTCCGCAAAACGAACATTGGTGATCTGCGGGAAAATGACCCGGTAAACCTGGAACGCTCGCTCAAGCCCGAGCAGCTGCTGGACGGCCACTTGGTGCAGGGGCATGTGGATGCTACCGGCACGGTTAGGCAAATAGAACAGGAGGGCACCGACTGGCTGGTTACCATTGAATACCCCGCGGAGTATGCGGATTTGATTGTGGGACGAGGCAGTGTAGCGATTGACGGTATCAGTCTTACCGTGGCTAATGAGAAGGACAAGGAATTTACGGTAGCTATTATCCCTTACACTTATGAGCATACCAACCTGCAAAGCAAAGAAGTCGGCGATATGGTAAACCTGGAATTTGATGTGCTGGGAAAGTACGTGGTGAAATACCTGAAGAACCGGCAAAAGTAATTTTGATAAGATGCCTGCAGGTTCCAAACCTGTGATAGGTAATGATATATGTTAAGATGTTATACTGATTTTGTTTTCAGCATCTCATACACTGTCCTTTGAATGCTAGGCGAGGATGTTGAATTCTAGTAAAAACCGGGTGGGGCCCCGCGACCATTTCCGGAACTTCGTTCAAGATTGTTGAGGCCCGGCAACTTCTGGATTATGCTTTGCAGTCTACCTGCATTAACCCTGAGCGAGAAGAAATAATATTGCCGGTCGCCAAAGGGATTCATCGTAAAAGAGAGATTCCAGCAGTGTAAGTTACGGTTAAGAGAAAACTGGGTTGAATTTACTTTTTTACGAACGAAATCATACCCTATTTGGGTTCGAAAGCTCCATTTTGGGGTCAGCTGAAGCTGAATGTTATTTGCATTTATTTCTGCCTGCGTGCGGTTTTTCCCTCTCGGATTTAGAGACCAGCTGTAGCGAAAGTTTACTGAGAATGATAAGGGAGAATTAAAATCCTGTACCGGACGGTCGTTAAAATGGGGATCAACCGGGTGAAAGATAGTTTGATCCAATGGGTCATAATGTTCTGGATAGGGAGGAGTATCATCAACTTGTAACCCCCGGCCTCCCAGTTTAAAAGAGTAACTGGTGCTTGTCGAAAAACGCGTTAACTCGAAGGGTTTATTTTTAGTTGCGATAAGGAATTTATCGATTTTATTTCCGTTGGTATCCCGATCATAGAAATTAAAGGTAGCGTTTGCTCTGATATTCATGCCGCGCAGGATGCCGGCCGTAAGTGAAGTGTTCAAATCAGAAAGTTTTAGGCTGTCTGCTGCGAAGTTATAGCTTGTATTCAAACTTAACTGGTCAATCAAGCGAATAACTTTTTCTTTTTTTTCACCGGTAGAGTCGCGTTTTACCTGTTTGGCTTCAAATACGTTATTCAAGCTAAAGCTCAGGGCCCGTTGTTCTCCCTGTGAAGGACCTCTGAACACTTCGTTTTCAAAAATCGAATAACGCTGGGTGGGAAAGGACCCATC
This sequence comes from Balneolaceae bacterium, assembly GCA_050117475.1. Taxonomy (GTDB): domain Bacteria; phylum Bacteroidota; class Rhodothermia; order Balneolales; family Balneolaceae; genus Fodinibius. The sequence continues at coordinate 28,660 of JASFMR010000032.1, forward strand.
GGCCTGTTCTGTGCTATCCGTTTGAACACTTCGGTAATATCCCCAAAAATCACTTCCGAAATCAGGACGATAGCTAAAGGAGATAGAAGGGCGCATCGTATGCCGGAAACTTTCGAAGCTCCCGATTTTGGCATTCATCAAACCATAGAGTGTGGTTGATAAACTCAGACTCGTGCTGAAATCGCGAGCCGATGTGAACCCCCTAATCTGTCGCTGTTCGATTCTATTTGAGTCAGGGTTAAAGGATCTTCTGATAGTAGTCGGAAACCAATACTCGGTATAATTGGCACTGGCACTCACATTTAGAAATTGGCTGGGAATCAGCTTATTCATGCTGATATCAGCCTGTTGGCGGAAACCGTATTTATAGTGATCGGAATTGCCAGTTGCTTGCCGGTATTTAGAAGGGTTCAGAAGGGCCTCAAACCAGTTTACCCGGGCCGAATCACCACGTAAAGGGTCAAAATGGAATTCAGATTTAAAGCTGTTTTGATACTGAAACGATAATGTCTCATACCATTTTGCCTGTTCAGATGAACGTTGATCACCGGCAAAGGGAGAGAATCGTTTGAGACTGAAATTCATATCCGGGCCGGAAAGGTCTGTCCGGTTGGTGACCAGGTTTTGGTTTTGTCGAATAGAAATATCAAAATTATAGATATTATCCGGCTGGCGGTATCGGTAGTTTATATGAGACCGGGTATTGGTTTGGGCTTGTTGCGTAGGATCATATGAATTTCGTTTAAAATAGTCGGCAGTCTGAAAATTCAGGCTTGAACTCAGGCTCGCATAAGGAGAGAATTGCTGGTTATGGCTGATACTGATTCTCTTCTGTACGGTAGTATTATATCCTGGATCTGTGGGTTCCAGGCCACTGTTTTCATGCGAATATCCCAGCTGGATATTTCCATTGAGTTTGTCACGCACTTTATAATTTACCTGGCCATTAAAGAAGTAGGTCCCAGAAGTAAAAATATCTACGGAAGCTTGGCCGGTTAAATAATCGTTGAAATATTGGAACCACCCCAGGTTTTGAAGCCCAATGCCCCGTGTTTGTTTCTGTTGATAAGCGTAGGTTGGTTCAAGGAGTCCGGATTGCTTGCGATCGAACTTACCAGGCAGGTAGCCGAAGGGGAAAACGATGGGATAGGGTATGTCAAGGATATATAAGCGGGCATTTTCGAAAAACACTTTTTTTTGGTCAACGACCTTCATGCGATCGGCCTTGATATAATAATGGGGATGATCGAGCTGGCAGGTAGAATAGATAGCATCCTTGAGAAATACCACATGCGGTCCCGTTTTTTTAACTTCGGTGCCAATAAGATTTCCATCCTGCACATTGACCCTTGCAACTTCGAATCGCCCCTTTTCAGTTTCATAATTGTAATCAATGCGGTTGCTTCTCACACGGTCGTTTTCCCGGGATAAGACCGGCTGAGAGAGCGTATCCTGCGGGGATTCTGTTTCGGCACTTACCAGGTGTTTATCAAGATTAAGAGCTATTTGACCTGCTGTCAGCTTTCCGGAAGTATGCGTTACAGACGATGAACCGTAGAGGGTGGCAATACGGTATTCTTCGAAGGTAAACACCAGCGAGTCGCTGGCTTGAAAGTTCACCTGTCCTTCTTGTGGGGGTTTTTGAGCAGTACCCTGTCCTTCAACTTGTCCCCCCCTTATAACCCCTCCTTTACGTAAGGAATCGGGAACCCCCGTATTTTGGGCATAAAGAAGCTGGGAGAAGCTCAATAAAAGAATCAGCAACAACCAGTGGCGCAAGCCGGGAGTACTGCCGGTATATGTAGAGGCTTTATTCATCCAAAAGCGTTGCTGATATCAAATTTGATAATGATTCGGGTATGTATCAATAACTTAGATCAGACTTTCGTAGTATAAGGCAGAACAACTAAGAAATGAAGTGAGAAGAGATGTCGGTTAGTTGATTTCCTTAATTTTATACACGGTTTCCCCCGGCTTTTTCATCCCATATTCCTCACGTGCGATTCGCTCAAGAAGAAACGGGTCACTCTTCAGGTCCCTTATTTTATGTTTCAGTACAGCCGTTTCTTCCTTCAATTTTGCAGTTTTAGCTTTTAGCTCTGCTTTCCGCTGACTTAATTGAATGCGGGTCCAGATGCTGTAGGTATCAATAAAAGTGAACCAGATGACCACGAATCCACCCAGGATGAGGACCAGGAATGATTTTCGCCAACGCAGTGGATTCAGAACTTGAAGGTTCATGGAGCAGTTTCTTTAGGCAATAGTTTCTGTATTTTTACGCAAAATCTACAAATTATGAATTAAAAACAATCCCAGGATTTATTGTAGCTAAAAGGGTTGCATGGTTTTGTTGTTTTAACTGAGGCCAAACTATGGGAATTGACTGCGTTTGGTGAAGGCGTTTTCGAAATGTTTAATCTGGGGGGCTTCATTGCCTTTCTGGATAATTGATACCACATCAAAACGCACAGGGGAGCCATCCATCTTACGCTCATAAATCCAGGCTTCGGCTGCTTTATAGATGTTTTTCTTCTTTTGCTCATCCACATACTCTTCCGGTTCCCCGTAACGATTGCTGGACCGCTTTTTCACCTCTGCAAAGACAATACAGGTTTCATCGTCATAAGCGACAATGTCTACTTCGGCGTGTTCAAAATGATAGTTTCGCTCCAGGATAGTATATCCTTTGGATTCAAGGTAGGCGGCTGCCAGTTCTTCTCCCTCGTTGCCGATTTGCCTTTTAGATTTAGGAGTCATCACTGGCCGGTGGTTGGTTTGTAGCGGGTTTATTGGTGATAGAGTGCTTCATTTCCGCGAGCTTTACCAGTTGTTTGATAAACTTAAGGTTCTTTTTGTTAATGTAAGGGAGCAGAGCACTGGTAAACCGTTCAAACATTTCCAGGAATTCGGTGAAATTCTCAATGCGTTTTTTAAAGGCTTTGTCTTCTTTAGATAGATTTTCCTTGTCATCAAAGAGTTTTAGGCAGTCATTCAGGTTCTCCCTTATAGGCGCCACTTCACGTTGTTGGCGCTCACGGATGATGGTGGCTACAATATTCCACACATCCTTTTCGGCGGTGTAATAATCCTTTCTTTTTCCTTTGAAATGTACTTTATGGACCAGCTGCCACTGAAGGAGATTTCGCAGGTTCATATTGGCATTACCCCTGCTAATGCCAAGATAATTCATGATTGTGTCGGTGTCGAGCGGTTCCGCTTCGGCATAAAGCAGAGCATGAATCTGGGCCATCGTTCGGTTGATGCCCCAAGCCGATGCCATCTCCCCCCAAAGCAATATAAACTGCTCTAATGCCTCTTCGTGGGTTTGGGAGCGGTTCGAATTCACAGGCTAGTTAGAGTTAGAGGATGCTTTGCTTGTTGAGGTTTCGTTGGATGAACCGTTTGCCGTCTTTTTAGCCGCTTCCGCTCTCTTCTTCTTGCGATCAGTGTCTTTATAATCGGTCACATACCAGCCGTCACCTTTATATACGACGCCTCCTCCACCGGTAATAACACGCTTTACTTTTTGACCGGTTTCGGGACATGTTTCCAGCGGATCGTCGTTTATGCTTTGTTGTATTTCAAAAGTGGTTCCGTCTTCACGTTTGTATTCGTATGTGGGCATAATCTCAGTTATTTTTTCTCATTTAGCACCGGGTAATAGCATAAAATGTGCCAAACTCATTCCTTGGTACAAATTTTCAGTGTTTTAAGTGATTATGTCAATTGATTTAATCCTGTCTTCAAACGTTTCATCGCTTCTTTGAGTTCATCCATGGAGGCGGCATAACTGAGCCTGATACCATTAGGTTCTCCGAAAGCATCGCCCGGAACGGCCGCCAGGCCGTGCTCTTCAATAAGATACATACATAATCCGGTGCTTGTCTCAATCGTTTTACCGTTAGGAGATTTTTTCCCTAGGTGATTTCCTATATCAGGAAATACATAAAATG
>JASFMR010000033.1:0-32574 GCA_050117475.1 Balneolaceae bacterium
ATGATGAAAAACAGATTTCAAACACATCAACAAATAAGGACCCTTCTGACCGATGAACAACGAGTCTGGCTGGATTCTCATCCGATGATGAAATCCCGGCAAAACCAAATATTTCATCGAAATAACAGGTAGCTTTACCTATCAGGCATTGGTAAAGAGGTACTTCGGAAGCTCCTTTATCCTTGCCTGAATGTAAAAAAGTAGCTAAGCTGGTGGGAAGATAACCCTTAAACTATTCACCGACGATTGCAGGATTCAGAATTCATCGAACAGCTGAAGCTGGGCAATGAAAAAATATTCAAAAAATTCGTTGAGCAATATAAAGACCGGGTTTATAACACCTGCTTGGGATTATTGCAGCAGCAAGAAGATGCTGAGGATGTGGCTCAGGAAGTTTTTGTACAGGTGTGGAATTCGATTAGCAGCTTCAAGGGACAATCGTCACTGGCAACATGGGTTTACCGTATTGCCGTAAATAAATCACTTGCATTAATTCGTTACCGAAAAAGCAAAAAAAGGCGCGTTTTTTTTCAATCTATAACTAATAATGATAATGACCCGGACACAATATCGGATCATAATTTTTTTGTTCACCCGGGAGTAGCCATGGAACAGAAACAACATGCTGAAGTCCTATTCAAAGCCCTGAATCAACTTCCGGAAAAGCAAAAAGTGGCTTTTACGCTACATAAAATCGAAGGGCTCAGTTACAGTGAAATTGCTGACATTATGGAAACGACATTATCCGCAGTAGAATCTTTAATGCATCGGGCTAAGAAAAACTTGCAACATATGTTGTATGCCTATTACAAAACAAATATGTAATCACGATTATGAAAAAGGAAGATAAGATTCGTGAACAAGTCCGGAAAAGCATGCAATCCCTGGACGGACTGCACCCGGCCTCAACGGATGATTTATTTTTTGAACGCCTGGACAAGAGAATTCAGAATTCATCTGAACCCGAAAATTTCAAGTTTATAACCTGGTTTTCAGCAGCCGCGGTAGCTGTTATTTTCCTTCTCTTATTTAATGTATTTACCATTCGGGAATATCAACTAACGTTCGGGAATCAGGAAATAGCAAGACAGGAAAACCTAGAAGCTTTTGCAGAAGAGTACCAAAGCCAAGTAGAAGTCCCGACTATTTATGAATTAAACACGCAGGAATAATGGAATTAGCCAAAAAATACCGTTGGGCAAAAATTGGATTCATTATCATGCTGCTGCTGAATGTTGTAACATTGACCACAATTTGGGCTATCCGCCCACCCTTTCGGCAGCGCCCGGAACGGCGGGACCGAGTTGAGAATTTTCTGGAGAATGAACTGAACCTATCCCTCCAACAATCGCGGCAATTCAGAGAACTTCGGAAAAGACATTTGCTCGAAATGCGTACTATAATGAATGAGGTTCATAGTCTGCGAGGGCAGTATTTCGACTTAATACAAAATGAGGAGGGAACCTCCCGTAGAGATAGTATTGTAACTGAAATAAGCCGCAAACAAGCGCATTTGGCAAGAGCAATGTATAGCAACTTGGATAGCCTTCGGGCATTGCTTAATTCAGGACAGAAAGAAAAATTCGATCGTATTGTTCAACAATCGCTGCGCCGTCCCAGGCAACGGCCCCCAAATAATTTATTAAATTAATACGGCAAATATATCCTGCTGTTCTTCTTAACGCTTGCTTTGTACATTGTTTATAAAGATCAACTAAATAATAGGGAGGGGAACCAAAATGAAAATAGGAATACTTGGGACCGGAGATGTTGGAAAATCACTCGGGAATGGGTTCATAAAATATGGCCACGAAGTAATGATGGGTTCTCGTATGCCTGAAAGCCCTAAAGTTCAGGATTGGTTAAAACAAGCAGGAAAATCGGCCTGGACAGGAACCTTTGAAGAAACTGCAAAATTTGGGGATTTGCTGGTACTTGCCGTGGCGTGGAATGGATGTAAAAACGCCATTGATCTTGCTAAACCTTCCAATTTCCGTGATAAAATAGTCATGGATATCACAAATCCTCTTATTTTTGAGGAAGGGAAACCGCCCAGGCTTGCCCTCGGACTTACCGACTCTGGAGGCGAGCAGGTGCAACGCTGGTTGCCCGGAGCTAACGTAGTAAAAGTATTTAATTCTGTGGGCCACGCCCATATGGTAAATCCTGAATTCCCCAAAGGCCCGCCAGATATGTTTATATGCGGTAACGATTCGAACGCTAAAGAAAAAGTTAATGAAATTTGTAACGATTTCGGCTGGCCGACAATTGATATCGGGGGCATTGAGGGAGCACGTGAACTCGAACCGCTCTGTATTTTATGGGTAAAATATGGAATGCTCAGCGGTAGCTGGGATCACGCTTTCAAACTTCTTAGGAAGTAATTTCCATATTGCATAACCATAATAAAGTATGTTTTGCAATATTTCCGATAGCAATATTACAACAATTACCAGGCTACTTAGATTTGCTAAGAGTGCTTAACCCTGCATCATTTTGTCAAATGAGATTGCGGTCAGGTCTTTTATTTGCTAAAAAACAATTTATCATTACCAATTAAATTTCTGTTTTCCTTAAATTTATAAAACTGCAAGGGTGTCCTTAGTAAGATAATGGAAAAAGTTTTGTGACACCCGATATTGTTGTTTATTACAGAATTCTAAATAAAGAGATGGGAGAGCATTATGGCACCAAAAACAGTAAATAAAATGAAGAATGCCGTTTCATGGTTTGAAATACCTGCAAAGAAATTGAGCAGAGCCAAAAAATTCTACGAAGCCATTTTCGATATTGAAATGCAAGACATGGAATTGGGTACAGAACTGAAAATGACCATGTTCCCCGTTGAAGAAAGAGGAATCGGTGGAGCCATTTGTGAGCATAAGGAATGGTATAAACCAAGCATGGATGGAGCCCTCGTTTATCTCAGCGCAGACCCGGATCTGCAACCGGTTTTGGATAAAGTGGAAAAAAATGGAGGCAAAATTCTGCAAGAAAAGACTAAAATAACAGATGAATATGGGTATATGGCAATTTTTCAGGATACTGAAGGAAACCGATTGGCTCTACATTCCCGTAAATAGGTGGTTTACACACTCATCTTGCTAATAGGAGGATTTACTTTTTTAATTGGTGGCGCTGAATTACTGGTTCGGGGCGCCTCCAATCTTGCATTACGCATGGGTATTTCTTCATTGATCGTAGGTTTAACAGTAGTGGCTTTGGGAACGAGCGCACCGGAGCTGGCGGTAGCAATTCGATCCGGCCTGGAAGGTGACCCGGGATTGCTGGTAGGTAATGTGGTAGGAAGCAATATATTCAATACCCTCTTTATAATTGGAATTTCTGCCATTATAATGCCCCTTATAGTAGCTCAAAGACTCATACGCTTCGACATTCCTTTTATGATTGGTATCACCTTGCTGGTTTATGGGTTCAGCTGGGATCGATACATCATACGTTGGGAAGCAGCCCTGCTGTTGATAATATTGGTCGCCTATATTACTTACCTTTTCTATGAAAGTCGCAAAGAAAGTGACCCCACCGTGCAAAAAGAATATGATGAAGCTTATTCCGTGGTAACATCCTTATCTTTTCATTGGTCCATTGATCTGTTAATGATTCTCGCGGGATTGGGACTGCTGGTAATCGGTGCACGATGGCTGGTCGACAGCGCAACGGAAATCGCTCTTTTTTGGGGGGTGAGCAGTACAATTATAGGGCTAACCATTGTTTCGGTAGGGACTTCGCTACCGGAAGTAGCAACCTCCATTATAGCAGCAATTAAAGGTGAGCGTGATATTGCTGTTGGAAACGTGCTAGGCAGTAATATCTTTAATCTACTTGGAATTTTAGGCATCAGCGGGCTGATCTTACCCCGGGCCATAGAAATTCAGACAGGTTTATTGACCTTCGATTTGCCGGTTATGACAGCTGTTGCAATGGCATGTTTGCCGATCTTTTTCACAGGATATTCAATCTCACGATGGGAAGGAGTGGTATTCCTGGGATATTACGGCGCATACACTTCCTACCTGGTTCTTAATGCCAAACAGCATGACTTGCTCCCTCTTTTCAATAATGTTATGCTTTGGTTTGTTTTGCCGATCACGTTCATTACAATTATTATCATTACCTATCGGGAGATAAACCAGAAATCCAAAGAAACAACTGTTTAACCGCGTGCCAAAATTAAAACAAATATCGGTTTCCACTCCACACACTGATAAAAACGACCCCCGGCTGGGCCACTGGCTGCAAAATGAAGACCAGTCCGTATCTTTAAAAACGGTAATCATAGGCTTCCCATCAGATGAGGGCGTGAACAGAAATGGGGGCCGCCCCGGGGCATCTGAGGCGCCGCATGCCATCCGCAAGCAGCTCTACAAAATGACCCCGGATGCAGAAAATCACGACTCTTTTGTTGATTTAATGGAAAAAAGCCTCGATATCGGCGACTTGAGAATAACGGGAAAAGTAGAAGATGATCAGCAAGAGCTAGGAAAAGTTATTGGCGAATACCTGCAACAGGATACTGTACCTATCATTTTAGGCGGTGGGCATGAAACTGCCTTTGGACACTTCCTCGGTTATGCCAGTGCAGGCCTGCGGACGTCTATTTTTAACTTGGATGCCCATACCGATGTCCGTCCGCTTAAAGATGGAGAAGCTCATTCTGGGTCCCCTTTTCGACAAGCTCTGGAACACCAGAGCAACTGCGCAGAAAAATATTTAGTGGCAGGGTTACAACCTCACTCCGTTGCCCTATCCCACCTGAAATATATCGAAGAGAAAAACGGGCATTGCCTGTTTCGTGATGAAACCAACATCACTTCAATCTCCGGTTTATTCTTCGAACATGACAGTGACAGACTGATGGTTACTTTTGATATGGATGCCGTAGATCAATCACAGGCGCCGGGTGTCAGCGCACCTTGTGCCAATGGGTTGGCTTCGGATTTATGGCTAACCGCTGCGTATATGGCGGGAAGAAATAAAAAAGTTGCCTCATTTGACCTGTCGGAGGTTAATCCTTTTTTTGACCAGGATAACCAAACCGCAAAACTAGCCGCTCTGACCATATGGCACTTCCTTCTCGGCCTTAGCCAACGGTAATATAAAATTTTGGGTTACGGGCGGATTTTAATGTCGATTTTTTGCGTGGGCGCATCCTCCTTGTTACGAATAGCCAACTGCTGGATTACATTATTAGATAACTCAACAAAAGCTTGTGCCGACTTTGTTTCCAAATCGCCCAATACAATCGGCTTTCCGTTATCACCACTTTCCCGGACAGCCTGCTCCAGCGGAATTTCTCCCAAAAAATTGGCCCCTATACGCTCTGCCAGCTTGCGTGCCCCGTGTTTGCCAAAAATAAAGTATTTCTTGGCCGGCGCATCTTCCGGTACAAAGTAAGCCATATTTTCCACGATCCCGAGTACCGGGACGTTTACTTTCTTAAACATGGCTACTCCCTTTCGGGCATCGTCCAGAGCCACATTCTGGGGAGTTGACACAATCACCGCACCCGTTAACGGCACCGTTTGCACCAGGGTGAGTTGTATATCGCCGGTTCCGGGAGGCAGATCCAGTACCAGGTAATCGAGTTCGCCCCATTCTACCTCTTGCATAAATTGCTTGACCGCACTCGTCACCATGGGGCCGCGCCAAATCATCGCCTGGTCGGGATCCACCAATAAACCCATCGAAAGAAAACGAACGCCATACTTTTCCATCGGTATCAACTTTTTCCTAGTCGTGATGTTGGGACGTTCATGCGTATCCATCATTGTAGGGATACTGGGACCGTAGATATCTGTATCCAAGAGCCCTACCCTTGCCCCCGTTCGCGCCAGTCCGCACGCTAAATTGACAGCCACAGTTGATTTTCCAACACCTCCTTTGCCCGAAGCCACAGCAATAATATTCTTGACCCCGGGAAGTATCTGCTCATTATTCTCTTCTTCCTGCTTCTTTCTTCGGTGCCCCTGTCCCGGAAATTCACCCTTGTCCTCTTTGTCACGGAATTTTGAAATATTTACCGCCGTGGCAATATCAAGTACAACCTCCTGATCCACATATTTGCGGATAGCATCCTCACATAACTGTTTGAGACGAGATTCCAACTTGGCATTCTTTTCCGGCAAGTCAATCGTAAACGTGATAAATTTCTCCTGGACGATCAGGTCCTCAATCATATCAAGAGAAACAAGGTCCTTTTCAATTTCGGGGTGCATGACATGGGTAAGTGCCATACGTACTTGTTGCTTATTAATCGGCATTAGCTTACGTATCTTCGGTTAAGGCTGAATCAATTAGTCTTTTAAGATAAGGATTTAATACCAGATGCTAAACGTCTTTAGATGGGAAAAATAAACCCTTAAATCAGACACCCATTTTAAAAGGAAGAGAAATCTTTTTTACAATAACCAGCTTCCAAAAGATGCTATGCCAGCTGGATGAGATGGTTCATAAACAGCTAAAAACATTCTCCATTCTGTCAATAAATATGTATTTTGGGCAACTGTTTTTTAGCCAGACATACAGATGCATCCAGAGATTTTCCGGAGGTTATTTTAAACCCCTTACAAGAGAAAACGACAAATAAATTTTGATCAATACATGCTGAAACGAACTCCTTTTTACGAACTTCATGAAAAAGCCGGGGCTAAACTTATAGATTTCGGCGGATTTGAGATGCCCGTTCAATACCAAAGCATCCGTAAGGAACACAATGCAGTGCGCAATGATGTCGGGATGTTTGATGTATCGCATATGGGCGAATTTATGGTGACCGGAAAAGAGGCGCTAAAACTCATTCAGCATGTCACGATCAATGACGCATCCAAATTAAAGCCAGGCAAAGCTCAATATTCAGCGATGTGCTACGAAAATGGGGGTATCGTTGATGATCTGCTGGTATATATGATTGACGAAAATCGATACATGCTCGTCGTCAATGCATCGAATATCGATAAGGATTTCGACTGGATATCCAGCAATAACTCCTTTGAGGCTACCTTGGAAAATCATTCCGACGATATGTGTTTACTAGCCGTACAGGGTCCAAAATCGGTCGATACTCTTCAAAAACTAACAAAAACAGACCTTTCCTCCATCAAGTTTTATACCTTCGAGAACGGGACGCTTGCCGGATTTGAAAATATAATACTCTCCGCTACCGGCTACACCGGAGAAAAGGGTTTCGAGCTGTATTTTGATAAACGGGAAACCGATCCAAAAGCGATATGGAATGCCATTAAGGAGGCCGGCGCAGAATATAATATCGAAGCTTGTGGCCTCGGGGCGCGCGATACCTTGCGCCTGGAAATGGGTTTTGCACTGTATGGAAATGACATTACGAAAGACACTAATCCGCTGGAAGCTCGGTTGGGCTGGCTCACCAAATTGGATAAAGGCAACTTCATCGGTTGTGACGCACTTAAAAGGACTAAAGAACAGGGCCTTAGTCGCCAGCTTGTCGGCTTTGTTATAGATGATCCGCGATCTATTCCACGATCCGGTTATAAAATCCTCGATAGTGAGAATAATGAAATAGGTTTCGTGACCAGCGGTTCCCGATCCATTACGCTAGGCAAAAATATTGGAATGGGCTATGTTGCAAGGGATTATGCTAATGAAGAAAGCAAGATTTTTATCAAAATCCGAAACAAAAAAGCTAAAGCCATCGTTGAAAAACCACCATTTATAAAAAAGTAGTAGCTGCAGACGCAAAAGCTTATTAATATTGTTACTGGTGATTCTCTTAAATTGAGTGCAGGATATTCATGTTTGACACATTAGATGTTTTCTCATCGGCCTACTCTTTCGAAGAAGAGGATTTAAGGGGCAAATCCGTAGTTATCATTGATGTATTACGGGCCAGTTCTACTATGGCAACAGCGCTACAAAACGGGGCTAAAGGAATCATTCCGGTAGCGAATATGGATGATGCCAGCAAAATTTCCCATAACCTGGATTCCGAGAGTTTTCTGATGAGTGGAGAGAAGGATGGAATTAAGATTGAAGGGTATGATCTGGGAAATTCACCATTGTCTCATACTTCCGAAATTGTTAAGAATAAAACGATTATTCTTAACACGACCAATGGAACAAAAGCCATCAAACGCTCTGCATTGGCCCGTAATATCATAATTGGGTCATTTCTCAATTTAAATGCCGTTGTTGAGTACCTCCGCCTGCTGCAAGAAGAGATTGTGCTTGTTTGTGCAGGCTGGAGAGGGCGTCTTTCACTTGAGGATTTACTTTGCGCTGGAAATATTATTTACGAACTTACCACGGGTCAATTACCTCAAAACGCACGAGACGGCGCCAAAGTGGCTTTTGGTCTTTATGAAAAATTTGGTGATGATATAGAAAACAGTATAAAATCGTCCAATTATGCGGTAAGATTAAAAAATATCGTGAGTGACGACGATTTATCATTTTGCTGTCAACATAGTATTATGCAGGTTCTGCCTGTTTTAAACGAAGGGATTATTAAAGATTTACATGGCAAAGAAAAGTAATACGGGAAATTTTTTGGGAGGCCTTTCCGAATCCCGCAAAATGGAGATCTTAGGGATTCTTGTAATGGCTGTAGGTGGACTCATCGGTCTCAGTATTATTACATACCATGCCTCCGATTATACCTTAATTCAATCGCTTTCAACCGATAATCTATTCAGTCTTAACCAAGGGCCGGCCCTGCGTATAGAAAACGGGCTGGGTGTAGTAGGGGCCTACCTGGCTCACTTTTTTGTCTACCTGCTTTTCGGATATATGAGCATCATCGTACCGGTGATTATTCTGGGATACGGCTGGTTTATCTTCCGGGATCGTGATATTGCTCAACTGCTCTGGCCCACGGCCTATGGTATCTGGAGCATGGTCCTCCTTTCTGCCATTTTGGGCTGGTTTAACACCAACTACGATTGGTATTCCTCGGTCTGGAATGGCTCAGCTGGCATCGCCATGGCAAAAGTGCTCCAAAATATTACTGGTATCGGCTCCATTGTTATTCTCTCAGTGTTATTTATAACGACTCTCCTGGCCTTGCTCGACCGAGACCTCCAAAAAACGGTGGATGCATTTAAAGGCTGGATAGCCGATATCAAAAATTCATACTCGGATTGGAAAGAAAAGCGCGAACAAAAGAAAGAAATCAAACGGCAAAAGAAAAAAGAAAAAGCCGAACAAAAAGAAATCAAGAGGCAACAAAAGGCTGAAGAACGGTTGCGAAAACAGGCCCAAGCCCCCCAAGAGTCCACCTCCTCCGTTCAGGAGCAGGAAAAAACCCCGCACCGCTCTATCGATGAGATTGTAGAGCGCTCCCAAGAACAGGACCGCGAGCGACTGCGGCAGCAAAAGGAAGAGATAAAATCACTTGATCAGCGCCCCAGGGCAGATATTGAAAAAAATAAGATAACCGAGGAGGAAGATGACGATGTAGATATTTCGGTCTATGTAGGCGAAGGCGATGAAGAGGCCGATGAAAAAGAGCTTGACAAACAGAATAAAGACAAGGCCAAAGAAATCCCCAAGGTTAAATATAAGTTTCCCACCATTGATCTGCTTGATTCCCCGCCGAATGAAGGTAACGAGGTTGACCTGGAGGAAATAAAGGAAAATAAACGCATCATCCTCGACAAGCTGAAGCGCCATAAAATTGAAATTCGCAGTATCAATGCTATTGTGGGGCCCACTGTGACCCTCTATGAACTGGATCCGGCTCCGGATGTCAAAATCAGCAAAATCGAAAGTTATGCCAATGACCTGAAGATGGCAACGGCAGCGAGAGGGCTCCGTATCATGGCCCCTATCCCGGGTCGATCGGCCGTAGGTATCGAAGTCCCAAATGGGAAGCGTGAGACGGTGTATATTAAGTCGGTCATCAACACCAAGAAATTTGTAGAAAGTGATTATGAACTGCCTGTTGCATTTGGCAAGACGATCGAAAACGATGTATTTATGGTGGATCTGACACGGATGCCCCACTTGCTAATAGCCGGGGCTACCGGATCCGGTAAAACGGTAGGTATCAATACCATTATTACCTGCCTACTCTACAAATGCCATCCCGATGATCTAAAATTTGTGATGATTGATCCAAAGAAGATCGAACTCTCCCTTTTCCAGAAGATAGAAAAACATTTCCTGGCAACATTGCCGGAAGCCGAAGAGCCCATCGTAACAGATACAACTAAAGCCCAGGAAACGCTGGAAAGCCTTACCAAAGAGATGGATGAACGTTATGACCTGCTGAAAGACGGAATGGTTCGTGATATACGTGCCTACAACGAAAAGTTCCGCAATGGAGAGCTGGTTGAAGAAGATGGACACCGCCACCTGCCATATATCGTAGTGCTAATTGATGAGTTAGCAGACCTGATGATGACTGCCGGGAAACAGATTGAAGAACCTATTGCACGTTTGGCACAGTTAGCTCGTGCAGTAGGGATCCACCTTGTAGTTGCTACCCAGCGCCCCTCTGTAAATGTTATTACCGGTACCATTAAAGCCAACTTCCCCGCCCGCATTGCATACCAGGTAGCCTCGAAAGTGGATTCAAGAACAATCCTGGATACCGGAGGCGCCGATCAACTTATCGGTCGCGGTGATATGCTTTTTACTAACGGAGGTGGAATGACGCGTATTCAAAATGCTTTTGTATCTACCGACGAAGTTGAAAAAATTACTGATTTTATTGGCCGGCAAGAAGGATATAATAAAAAGTACCACCTGCCAGTTATGCAAGAAGAATCCTCATCCGGTGATATTCCAGACCCTCTGGAAGATATCGACGAGCTATTTGAGGCAGCCGCAAAAATTATCGTCTTACATCAGCAAGGTTCGGTTTCTTTACTCCAGCGTAAGCTAAAAATTGGATATAACCGGGCAGGGCGAATTATCGATCAGCTCTTTAATGCAGGTGTTGTTGGCCCCTACCAGGGAAGCACGGCGCGAGATGTGTTGGTTGAAGATGAAGAAGAACTAGAACACTTATTAGATGAACTGGAAGAATTTGATCGTTAAATTCGTGCGTTTTCTTTTACTATTTCTATTGTGGTGTAATTTTTCATCAATTGTGAAAGCGCAGGAAAACCTATTTTCCCGCCTTAGGCAAAAGTTTGAAGAAGGTGAAATTTTCAATGCGGAATTTGAACACCAGTCCCTGGACTCTTATACACATGATACTGTTTCCAGTAATGGGGTTATCTGGGTTGGCAAAAACCGTTATAAAGTACGCGCCAGCCACCAGTCTGTGGTTGTCAATGGTAAAACCTCAATGGTATACGACGAAAACCGAAACCGGGTAATTATCAGTAAGTATGATCCTGCTGAAGACGACTTTGCCCCATCCCGTATTTTAAACGGCCTGGATTCTACTTTTTCTGTGCAGACAGAAGAGAAGCGTAATAATCATTTTTATATTAAGCTAACCTCGGACGACCCTTTCGCTATTTATAAAAAGGTGGAAATTTACCTTACTACCAATTTGATACCACTAAAAATTCGAGCGGTTGATCCGGTTGACAATATCATCACTACAACATTTAAGGACGGAGAGTTTATCGATCCACGGAAGAATATGTTTTTGCTTGAATATCCCGAGGGGGCGGAAATCGTAGATTTACGAAATTAGTGATTATTTTATAAACAATGTACAAACGCTTTCTTAAAATAGGTCTTGCTCTTTGTCTCGGGGCTTTATTTATGTGGCTGGCTTTCCGCAATGTAAAGCTCAAAGAGGTATGGGACTATGCGCATCATATTCAATTCGGATGGATCTTGCCTTTTGCTGTGTCTGCATTATTCAGCCACGTTTTCCGTGCTGAACGCTGGCGCCTGCTAATCGAGCATGACAAACAAGAACTCGACCGGGTAACGCTTATTTCAGGAGTATTGGTGGGATACCTGATGAATATCGTGGGCCCCAGACTGGGAGAAGTTTCTCGACCGGTTTACGTTTCCCGAAAAGAAGGACTCAGCACCTCCAAACTGATGGGTACTATTGTATTGGAACGTATCTTCGATGTGGCGGTAATGGTCTTCCTAATGGTCGTTGTATCGGTTTACGTCATTTCGGATGTCAACCTCTTAAGCCAGATCTTTGGGACGGAGACAATTGATTTTTTAACAAACAAATCCAGCTTAGGCACTTACGGTTGGGCAACTTTAATTGTACTTGTCATTGCCTTATTAATATACCTTGGCATTAGATTGCTTGTTTTACTGGGTACTAAATTTGAACCCCTCCAAGAATGGATCACACGCGCAAGAAGGGCCCTTATTATGTTTAAGGATGGAATTTTAGCTGCAAGGAAGGTGCAGAACTGGTGGCTTTTCTTAATATACACCATTCTCATCTGGTTTTGTTATACCTTAATGACGTATATCCCCTTCTGGATGTTCAATATGCAGGCCGTTTATCATTTAAATATCCTGGACGCGCTGGTCATTACTGTCATTTCGGCGATTGGTATTGCAATCCCATCACCGGGAGGTATTGGCACCTATCATTATTTCGTAAAACAGTCATTACTGGTCTTGTTTGCTGTTCCATCGGTAACCGGGATTGCATACGCAACGATCACACACGCCAGTATGGTCTTTTTTGTCGCTCTTATTACTCCCATTTTCCTATTCTTCGATAAGTTGCGTTCTACCAAGGCCGGAAAACCAATTATTTAAAGCAAAATTTTCCGATTTCCTTTGTTTTAGCCAACAACCTGTTAACTTTAACCGTCATCGGTTTTGCAATTCTGATCTTTCTATTTCGTTATCGAAACAGATGTAGGTCAGCGAGGTATAAAAAGCTCAATTCAGCCATTAATCGTTGCTAAAAAATTAGTACCTTTCAAGCTGATTTTCTTTGGCATAAAGGAATAGATACTCAAATGAATCGTTTTCTATCGTTTACTTTTTTAATATTTCTTTTGGTTACTGTCGCTAAACCATTGGCAGCACAGGAAAAGCAGGCAAATGAAAACTCGCTGCTGCCCGAGATTGATCCCCAAGACATCGAAATCCGCAGCCAGTTCAAAGCGCGCTTTCCCGGTTTGCGCAGGCAGCCTATTCTTGGCTTTGATCCCACACCGAGAGTCTACCAAATTGATCCCAATAGAACACCTTTTATGGAGACACCGGAACAGGTTGTCGCCAACCTACCGGTTAGCCAACTGACTCGTCCCACCCCCCCGGCCTATACCCCGTTGGATTACTCTTCTGATATTAATGCATTTGGCCGATTCGGGATCGGTAGTTACATAAGTCCTGAAGCGCAATTCTGGGGAGTCCACCGAATTAATTCCAAAAGCTACATAGGAGGGGATTTTGACTATTCTTCATCCGATGGACATCTTGATAACCAGGCAAGCAGCTTTCGTTTCTTCAACGCGAACGGGGAATATGCCACGAAACTGGATCCCAAAAGCCGCTTAACCTTTGATGGCGGTTTTCTCAATAGTTTTAACCAAATGTTTGATCTGGATGCTGCCGCTGGCATCCCGGACAACGCTCGTAAAGAGTACGGAGGATTCAATTTAGGGGCGGAATTTCATCACTTCCAGAATAGCATATCCGGATGGAACGCATCAGTTAACATCCGCTATTACGATGCTACACTAAAAAATGCGGCACAATTATCCGGAAAGAGCCAGGAACGCGTTTATCATGCGTCTCTTGCAAAACGCTGGACCGGAACTCACGTTAACGAAACATTCACCGTTAAACTCGGGGCAAAAGGTGGCAATTATGAAAATAATTCTATCTCTAACGATAATTGGCTTACCGCAGTAGGTGGCGTAAAGTATAAAAGACTTTTCGATTACACTATCAATATGACGGCTGATGTCAATCTATTTTATATCTCGGATGGATTTGACTCTAAAGTGTATTTCGGGCCGTCATTGGAAATTAAACAACCGTTTCTCGATTTCCTTAGTTTAACAATAAAAGGGAGCGCCGAACCCTATCTTACAACCATTGAGCAGATGAACGCTCAAAATCGCTTTCTTAATACCAATAACATTCTCCGCCACACTTACCGCATTAGAGGATCGGCAGAGATAAGTTTAGACTATGCCAGTACAGGAACGTTGAATTTTGGCATACAATATGCTGACTACACGAATTATCCAATATTCATGAGAACTCAGGGGGGGATTGCTGCCGGGGAGTTATTTTATCGAGTCGACTATGCCGATGCCTACCAAGCCAGGGCTTATGCAAGTGTGGCACATCAGATTATTCCCGAACAATTTTGGGTGAACGGAAAAGCATATGTACAAACACCTCGTATCAAAAACGGAGGCCGCATTCCCTATGAAGAAAAGGTAGGTGCACATTCCAGCATTGGCATTCGTCCCTTCAATAAGCTTACTTTAGAGGCATGGGCTGATTATGTAGGCTCTCGCAAAACATTTCAGGCAAACGAGAAATTAAAAGGGTTCTTACTACTTGGTGGTCAGCTTGATTTGGAGATCACTGATAATTTCGGTGCTTATATAAAATTAGTAAACTTGTTGAACCAAAATTATGAAGTTTGGCAAGGGTACACGGAGCGTCCGTTTCAAGCGTACGGAGGAGTAACAGTTAAACTATAAAAGTAATGAATAAGAAGTTTTTAAAGGCTTTTTCGGAAATTGTTAGAGAACAGATTGCACTGAAGAACGAAGTCAAAGTTGAAGGGGTGGGATCCTTCCAATTCAAACATCATAAGCAATTTCAAAAACAGTATAGGAATGGCCGGGTTGTTATGATGCCACCTAAAGATACCATAAATTTTGTTCCTGAATAACTAACTGGGGATATGATTATTGATAAGGAAAAACTAATATCGTTACTCGTGGAAAAGACGGGACTGGAACAGGAACAGGTAGAAAAACAGCTTTCAGAGCTTATAAACCGTATACAAAAAGCCGCTGACGATGGGAAAGATTTTGAGATTGAAGGTTTTGGTGTCTTCCACATGGAAGATAACGGTCTGCAATTTGAACCCAGCAAGACCCTGGAAACCGAAATCAACAACAAGTATACCGGCATGAGGCCCATCGAACTTATTGGAGCTTTTAAAAAACCCGAGGATGGTGAAATTCCCGATATTTCTGAGCCTATTGATTCTGAGGAAGGTATTTGGGCTTTCGACGAGGAAGCAGAAAAAGAAGTCTCTACTTCTGAATCAACAGCCCATGAGCAAGAACCGGATATAAATGATAAAAGCGAGATTCCTAAAAAAGAAGAGACAAAAGAGAAAAAGGAGCCCGTTACCGACAAAAATACTCAGCCAAAGGGCGAAACGCATCCAACAACAGCAGAAAACCAGGATAAAAAATCCTTAGAAACCGAACAGAAAAAAGAAAAACAGAATATCGAAAAGAGTATTGCCAGTAACAAATCCGAAAAAGATCCGATCGGACGAGTGCTGGTTGTAGCTGTTGTCCTCATTGTTATAGGGGTAAGCGGCTGGCTGGTTTATGATATGGTCTTAGGGAAGAATAATACTAACGCCGGAAACCAAACGTTTGCTAATGAGCAGGTTAAGAGGCCTTTGCCTGCGCACCAGACGGCAGAAACCCAGGATGAACCGCAAAATGTGGAAGCGTCCAATAACTTTAACCCTTCCGATAAAAATTCGGAACCTCAAACGGAGTCGAAAGTAACAAAAAAGGAAGATTCCCCATCAGAATCTCAACAAGGCGACAATAAAACCTATGGGTTGCGCGGGAACATTAATCACTCCATCAAAAGCGGATATACCATTGTTGTGCATTCGCTAAAGAGCAAGAGACAAGCCGAAGCCAACATGAAAATCCTCCAAAATGAAGGTTATAGAACATTGATTAGCGAAGCTGTGGTAAATGGCTCGATGCATTATAGGGTGAGTATTGGTCAATTCCCTACTATCAAAGCCGCACAGGAAGCTACAAGTACATTATCTGAACCGTACAGGAGTAATAATTTTATTAAACGAATTAAACAACAGTAACAAAAACCTATGCAAGCTTTATTCTTCTTTTTGATTCAAACACAGCCTGACACTGCCAGAGCAGCTGCAGATACTTTAAGTCTGTCTTCACAACAAGACAGCATGTCAATTTTCCAGCTTTTAACCGAAGGCGGTGTATTGATGATTCCGCTTTTCATTCTCTCCATTGTGGCTATTTATGTTATTGCAGAGCGATGGCGATCGCTAAACGATTCTCGAATCGAAGTTGACGGCTTTTTACGCACGGTTGAGGGAATGCTAAAAGACGGGGACCGTCAGAGGGCACTTACCTACTGTGATGGAATAGACAAACCACTTGCTCGCATTCTGAAGGCCGGCATAAGGCGATTGGGGCGTCCTATCCATGATATTGAGGATGCTCTCACCAATGCAGGTAAAAAAGAGATCTTTCACCTGGAGAAACGCATGAACTGGCTTGCAACCATTGCGGGTGTTGCCCCACTCATCGGATTCACCGGTACGGTAACCGGAATGATTAAAGCTTTTATGGATATCCAATCCCTGCAGGGCAATGTAAATCCCAGCGTTCTTGCGGGAGGCATCTGGGAGGCCTTAATTACAACTGCCACCGGTTTGATCGTGGGTATTATTGCGTATGGATTTTATAATTTTTTGCTAGGCAAAATAAATCGTACCGTTCATGAGTTAGAAAATGCATCCGCAGATTTTATTGACATGCTTCAGGCCCCTTCTAACAAAAAAGAAAAAGAACGTCAGAGGGTAGGATAATGGATTTCAGAAAAGGGGAAGACCGTATGAAACCCTTGACGCTGTTTTCACAGTCGTCATTGACCGATATCGTACTTTTATTACTCATTTTCTTTCTGCTTACATCTTCTTTCGTCACTAATTTTGGCATTAAAGTAGAAATACCTAAAGCAGAAACGGGGGCCGAAACACAATCCCAATTTATCACTGTGGCGGTAACAAAAGATGGGCAATTTTATGTTGATGGCAACCGTACCAGCAGCGGAATGCTTGCCTCTTCTCTCCGGGAAGCAAAGAATAAAAAACCAAATGGTACGCTTGTCTTGCGTGCAGACAAAGATGCAATTGTAGATGATGCCGTTCGAGTTATGAATATTGCAAAAGCATTGAACTTGAGAATCATCATGGCAACCGAACGGGCCTCCAGATAACAGAACTTCGTTACCATGCAGGTACCTACTCTACATAAGGAAGATAAATTTGGTTTGATGGTCACGGGTGGCGTGCATTTATTCCTGCTCATCATCTTTCTGCTTTATACCTTTTCTATCGATACAAATGTACGCCCCTCATTTATTGAAGTGCAATTCGGGGAGTTTAAAACAGGAACCCCTACCCAATACGCGGAAAAAAAAGCACAACAGGTAGCCACTCGGCCTAAACCTTCTGAAGTGAAACCTGAAAAGCCAAAGCCCAAAAAACCGGATCCTGTTGAACAAGAAAAAGCCACGACCAAAGAAACAACCAAACCCGTAGATGTTCCGGACCAAAAAGAAGACGTGAAGGAGAAAGAAATAAAAACCCCTGAAACCGATAAGGTGGATCCCCAAAAGGAGACTTCGAAAAAGGAACAAAAAGAAGTCACTGTTCCTCCCAAGACCGAAAAGGATGAAGTACAGAAAGATGGCTCTGAAACCAGTGGGGACAAGAGTGGTAACACCGGGGAATTAAATGCGGATCAAGGGACTGGCAACCAACAGGACAAGTCCGCCCCTTATGAACTTAAATGGGAAGGCGATATAGAGCGAAATCCGATGGTGCAACCATTACCGGAGAATACCACAGATCATGAGGCTACCATAACGATTCGATTTGAAGTAAAACCGGATGGGTCCATCGGCCGGATTATTCCTCTCAAAAAGATGAACCCTGAGCTGGAACGCGAAGTGATGCATACGTTACGCAGTTGGCGCTTTTCACGATTACCTTCCGGTATTCCTCAACAATCTCAATGGGGTACCATCACCTTTAGGTTTGTTCTTGATTAGCGTAACCCCCTTTAAAATATGAAGTAAAAAACATTTTAGTTTTTTTGCTCTTCTTTTAGAATTTTATAGCTAGCCTATTCTGAATATAGATCCCCCTTACATCTAATTTCACTCAAAACCGACCTAATGGGAAAGAAGTTAAAAAAAAATCTAGGTTTTTTTGATGTCGTCGCTTTCGGTATCGGGCCAATGTTAAGCTCGGGTATTTTTCTTCTTCCGGGTATTGTCTTTGCAAAAGTAGGACCTTCAGCGATACTTGCGTATGTTGTTGCTGCTATTCTTATAATCCCTGCCCTGCTTAGCAAAGCGGAACTAGCTACGGCCATGCCCAAAGCCGGTGGAGCCTACTATTTCCTTGATCGCAGTATGGGTCCGCTCATTGGGACTATTTCTGGTTTCGGCACATGGATGTCACTGGCCTTTAAAAGCGCTTTTGACCTTATCGGCCTTGGAGCCTACCTGGTCCTGTTTGTGGATTTGCCCATTAAGCCGGTAGCAGCCTCTCTGTGCGTGGTTTTTGCAGTTTTGAGTATAAGCGGTGTTAAAAACGTCGGTCGTTTTCAAGGCATCTTTGTGAGCCTTTTACTTGGTTTGATGACTTACTTTATCACAAAGGGATTCTTTTTTATAGAGCCTGCACACTTCAAACCTTTTTTTGTGGATGCTAAAGAATCTTTCCTTGGAGCGGTGGGATTAGTTTATGTTTCCTTTGCAGGTTTAACAAAAATAGCCAGCGTGGCCGAAGAAGTTGAAGACTTAGATCGAAATATCCCCTACGGCATGATGGTTGCTCTTATTGTCACCATCATCGTTTATGTTTTAGGTTTGATAGTTATGATCGGTGTAGACCCTGGTGTAGAATTTGCGCATTCACTTACTCCGGTAGTAGATGCCGCTCAAAAGTTTTTGGGGCCAGTGGGCAGAATTTTAATGACGGCTGCCGCTATACTTGCCTTCGTTGCCTCTGCAAATGCCGGTATTACTGCAGCATCCCGGTATCCGCTGGCGATGAGCCGTGATAATCTCCTCAATGATTATTGGAAGAAGATAGGGCGATTCAATACTCCTACCCGTTCGATATTGCTAACCATGGGCCTTATGATTTGCTTCATTCTGATTCTTTCTCCCGTAGGTATCGCCAAATTGGGTAGTGCATTCAAGTTATTAATTTTCGGGATGCTGAATCTTGCCGTTATTGTCATGCGTGAGAGTAAAATTACGGCCTATGATCCCGGTTATAAAACAAAACTGTACCCGTGGGCTCAGATTGTTGGGATCCTATCTCCTGTCATACTCATTCCCGAACTTGGAATTTTACCGATGATACTCTCCGGCGGGGTTGTTATTTGTGGCGCCCTATGGTACTACTTATATGCAAAAAAACGAGTTGACCGTTCCGCCGCCATGTACCAGGTTTTTGAACGCGTGGGTGCACAGGCTACACCTCAACTATATGAGGAACTTCGGGATATTATTCGTGAAAAAGGAACAAGGCGCGAAGATATTTTTGAACAATGTGTATTACGAGCCGGCGTTGTTTTGCACCGGCAGGGACAGTCATACCAGGAGGTACTAGAAATAGCCGCCTCAATCATCTCAAAAAGGCTCGACCTACCGGTTCAAACAGTATTTCAAGAACTTAGCAACATCGAAGATGTTTCGCTTGGGAATCACCTGGCTTTACCCCATGCCAAAATTGAAAAGGCTGAAAAACCGGAACTCGTCATTATCCACTCCAAAGACGGCATAAAGATGAAACTTACTGAGGAAGAGATTTATGCAATGCTTGTACTCGTAAGCCCCAGCGGAAGACCAAGGCAACATCTTCGTTTCTTGGCTGAACTGGCCAACCGTGCCGAACAAATTGATTTCAGTGGGGGCTGGAGGAATCTTTCAGATAATGACATGATTCGAAATACTTTTATTCGTGCCGAAGATTATATTGAGGTTGCCTACCCCGGTAAAGAATTCCAGGGTACACGCATCGGAGATCTCCCCATCAACCGTGATTGCTTGATTGCGGTCATTAATCGAAATGGTGAATCCATTGTACCTCATGGTGATACAAAACTAGAAACAGGTGACAAGTTAACGATCGTAGGCAAAAAGGAAGCTGTAAAAGAGTTGGTATCCCTTTTTTAAAAGGGATTTTAACATACCCCAACAATACTATAATGATTTTTAATCTTCAGTAAGTGCCAGGTCTATTGGAAACTTAAGAAGAGAGCTTCAGCAGATCATCAAAATATGTATTAATCAACTATTAGTCACAATTTGCTTTTTTACATCAGAAAATCAGAACGATAAATACTATTACAAAAAATTACTAGTTCATGAGAGTTGTTCTTGTAACTCTTCAATTGCCTGAATTAATGGATCCACACTGCCTCTCTTAAGGCGATTATTGACAGCCTGGGGAGTGATACCGAGATGTTCAGCAACCATTTTTTGAGTGACGCCAGCATCAATCATCATTTTGATCACTTTTTTCTCAGCTTCATTACGATTTCTTTTTTGCATTTATTCTGATTTTAAAAGATGTTTATAAATCAACTCATGTTGATTCTTTAAGAATTCACATATTGTGAACATATAAAATACAATTATTAAACCCAAGTGAATCAGTTACTAGAGCGAATAAAAAAAGCCTATTCATTACAAACAGATGCAGAAGTGGCTACATTTTTAGGTATGAAACCCACTACCCTCAGTATGCAAAAGAACAGGGGAAAACTTGATCTAACCAGAATCGTTAACAAATGTAACGATCTAAATCTAAACTGGCTCCTAAACGGTCATGGACCGATAAGAAGAAATCAGATAAACCATATATCTGCAAATAGCATTCCCATTTATGCCGAACCAGGGGAAAGTGACCAATCGGTACAAGAAAATCGGGAAGTACTTAGAATTACGTTAATGAAGGGTGAATCGGATCTGTTGCCTCGGGGTCTTTCCTTTAATGATTTGAAAGGATACCCCGTTTCAGAAGATTCTATGGCCCCCACACTGACGGAGGGCGATATTGTGATCATAGATACCCGGAAAACAACATTGGAAGACGGGGCTATTTTCCTTCTATCATTCGACGGAACTGTTTTATGTCGACGAATACAGAAAAAATCAGAGGCCCAATATTTCATCCACAGCGATAATCCGGGTTATGATTCCTTTGAAATATCAGGACAGAAGGACAATTTCAAAATCGTTGGAAAAGTCATTTTTAGGATTCACTCTTTCAACGAACGGTTTATTCAATTTTAGCTGTTTGTTTACCGGATAATATCTTGAACACGATAACCCCTTTTTGATTTAAGCTGGTAGAGTGCTAGAACATTTTACCAGAGCTTAACGAATATTTCAGAAACATCTCTAGAAATAGTCTGATATCATCCGAAACAAATAGAAAATATTTCGATAACCGGCGGAGCCATTAAAGCTGCCTCAAGCTCGTTATCTTGGTATGCAATTTAAATGGCTAGCTAATCCTTTAAATCAGGCTCTAAAAATTTACAAAAAAAATTTTGACAGTTATTTTAATCGAACTATTTTAAGATAAAAGACTCTTAATTATTATTTATTAGTTTATGCTTCTTTCTAAGTCATGTGTATATGGAATTCGAGCCGCCCTTTTTCTGGCGGCGAACCAAAACGGAGAATACACTTCTATTCGAAAGATGAGCGAAAAGCTGGATATCTCTTTCCACTTTTTAACTAAAATCCTGCAGCACCTGACCGCAGCGGACCTCATGGAATCGCTTAAAGGCCCCAATGGAGGTATCCGCTTGACGGTACCCGGTGAAGAAGTCAGTCTTGCCGATATTGTAATCGCCATTGACGGGATGGACTTGTTTACCGAATGTGCTCTGGGTTTGCCCGGATGCGGGCATGAGAAACCCTGCCCATTGCATGAAAAATGGGCAGATACCCGAGACAATATCAGGGTTATGCTTGAAAAAACCAACTTGGTTGAACTTGTAAAGAAGGGAAAGTCCGGCAATTTGCGAATCACTGCCGAAGGAGGATTTGAATGGACATAAGCATCCATTATAAGTCTTGCATCTTTACAAGAACCGGGCAGCTCAGGTATTGTAATACTGCAATACCCACTTCCGAAAAAAAGGAACTCTGAATATTTTACCCCCTACACCTTTCAGTACACACAGATTTTGAACCGAATTGGTAATTAGATAGAAATTGGCATACTACTTGCAAATAAAAGATAAAATACTCTTAAATATTAAAACACATAAACGAGGAAATAAAATAAATGAGGAATTTACTTGTCATAACGCTCATAGGCTTGGGTTTACTATCCGGTTGCGGAGGCGGCAACTCCAATTCGGATAATACCGGTTCCAAAGCCGAACAACAGTCAAATGAGAGTGGATTAACTGATTTTCAAATGAAAAACGGTATAGGCCCCATAACAGAGCCTATGCAATTAGCTGCAATTGATAAAGAGTTGGCTGAACAAGGAGAAGAACTATTTAAAATCAACTGCTCGGCCTGCCATAAACTCGATGAGCGATATGTGGGGCCCGCACAACGCGATCTTGTAGAACGCCGATCTCCGGAATATATCATGAATATGATTCTTAATCCTGCTGAAATGCTGGAAAAACATCCGGAAGCTAAAAAAATGCTGGCCAAGTTTATGACTCCTATGCCTAATCAGAATGTTAACCGTGAAGAAGCACGGGCTATCCTGGAATACTTCCGTTACATGGATGCCAATAAGGATAAAACCGAGGTTGATTAATAACACAAGGGACTTTTCCTGATAACACTAAATAATCAATTACAAATAAAACCCGACGTACATCGGAGGTTTGAACATGAAAAAAACAACAAATAAAAGATGGGGGTTAGGATTACCTCTTTTGGCTGTATTGATTGCAGTTCTATATGGGTGTCCTGCCGAAAAAAACCTTTCATCGAGCAGTGATGCCGCTGAAAAGGTTTATGTAGCTCCCGGCGACAAAGACGAATTTTATGGATTTTTCTCTGGCGGATACAATGGACAGGTAGGTATTTACGGCCTGCCATCCGGCCGTCACCTTTATACTATCCCAGTGTTCTCACAGTCACCGACCAATGGTTATGGCTATTCTGAAGAGACAAAGGCTATGCTGAATACCACTCATGGTTTTGTACCCTGGGGTGATGCCCACCATCCGGAACTTTCGCAAACCAATGGGGTTCCTGATGGACGCTGGTTATTTATCAATGAGAATAACACCCCGCGTATCGCGCGAATTGACTTGAAAGAGTTTGATACGGCTGAAATCATTGAAATCCCAAACTCAGCCGGTAACCATGCATCTTCATTCGTAACTCCCAATTCGGAATACGTTTCTGCGGGTACGCGTTTTAGCATCCCAATGGACGAAAATCTTCAGAACAAGGACGTGCCCATCAAATCCTATAAGGATAATTTCAAAGGCACCCTTTCCTTTATAAAGGTAGCTGATGACGGTCACATGAAGGTCGATTTTCAAATCCTGGTGCCGGGCTTTGACTACGACCTTTCTCATGCCGGTAAGGGCCCGTCCAATGGCTGGGCATTTTTTACCAGCTATAATAGCGAGCAGGCTAATACGCTGCTGGAAATCAACGCTTCTAAAAATGACAAGGATTTTATTGCTGCTGTAAACTGGAAGAAGGCAGCCGAATATGCCGCTGAAGGTAAAGGAGAAATGATGCCCGGCAAACATGTTCACAACTGGGTTGACAAAGCTGGCATAGCGCACTCCGAAACCATTGACCAGGTTCGGGTACTTGACCCAAGCAAGCTTTCCGGGATTATGTACTATTTGCCGACTCCCAAATCCCCTCACGGTGTGGATGTAACACCGGATGGCAAATATATCGCAGCCGGTGGTAAACTTTCAACCATTATCCCGGTCCACTCCTTCGCCAAAATGATCAAAGCTATAGAAGACAAAAAATTTGAAGGAGAAGTGGGCGGTATCCCGGTATTGCAATACGAAGCCATCTTACACGGTGAGGTTGAAAATCCAGGCCTGGGCCCACTCCATACTGAGTTTGACGGCAAGGGTTATGCCTATACCACGGCATTTATCTCTTCGGAAATTGTCAAATGGGATATCGAAAGTACCAAAGTCGTGGATCGCATCAAGACCTACTATTCGCCCGGTCACCTGATGATTCCCGGCGGCGACAGCCAGAAACCCTGGGGTAAATATTTGGTAGCTTTAAACAAGATCACCAAAGATCGCTACCTGCCGACCGGGCCAGAGTTGTTCCATTCTGCCCAGCTGATTGATATCTCCGGGGATAAAATGAAGCTGTTACTGGATTTCCCGACTGAAGGCGAACCGCACTATGCCCAAGCCATTCCGGCAGATCTGGTCTCAAAAGATCAAGTACGATTTTATAAGCTGAAAGAAAACGAGAATCCTTATGCAACCAAGAGTGAAGCCGATACCAAGGTCGTACGCGACGGAAATGAAGTCCACGTTTATTTGACCGCAATAAGAAGCCACTTTACCCCGGATAATATCGAAGGCATTAAGGTGGGTGACAAAGTTTACTTCCACTTAACCAATCTTGAACAAGACTGGGACATACCCCATGGTTTTGCCATGAAGGGAGCAAATACCGCCGAATTGCTGGTTATGCCGGGACAAACCAGGACATTGCTGTGGGAACCTAAAGAAGTGGGCGTTCACCCCTTCTATTGTACAGACTTCTGTTCAGCACTACACCAAGAGATGCAAGGATATGTTCGTGTTTCCCCAAAAGGTTCCGATGTAAAAATCGCCTACGGAACAGGTCAGTAATTGACCTCAATCCTTTGTGGAAGGGAGGGTGAAAGCTCCCTTCCCCTTTTTAAAAATTGGAAATTAACATACTGAAATGTAGGCACTGTTATGAAAACACAACACAAATTATGGATGGCATTAGCTGCTCTCCTTTTGGTCCTGGTTTACTTTTTCCCAATCTGGAGTATTCAGCTACATGCTCCCCAATATCCAGAGGGCATTGGGATGAACATTCACATTAACAATGTAAAAGGTAAAACAGATCATGACCTTCAGAATATTAATGGACTAAATCATTATATAGGAATGAAACACATTTCAGCAGAGTCAATTCCCGAGCTGAAGATCATGCCCTATATTTTTGGTTTCATGATTGTATTTGGTCTCTTCGCAGCTGCATTGGGTAACCGGAACGTCGTAAAGGCCTGGCTCATCATCTTTATCTTGCTGGCTATTGTCGGTTTAGTCGATTTTTACCTCTGGGAATACAATTACGGACACAACCTGAATCCTGATGCCCCAATAAAAGTACCGGGCATGTCGTATCAGCCCCCGCTTTTAGGTAAAAAACAGTTATTAAATATCACAGCCATCTCGCTTCCCCATATTGGATTCTTCATCGCTCTTGTTTCAATGGGACTGGGTGGATGGGTACTTTGGAAATCTAAGAAAGATAAACCGGAATTAGCTCATTCAGCAAAATCATCGTGAACAAAGACTATGAAAATTCTAAATATACATAATACCATTGCATTTATTGTGCTCGCCGGCGCATTCATAGGCGGTTGCAGTCAAAAACCGCAGGAAGTGCGTTATGGAGAAGATCAGTGCGCGCATTGCAAAATGGTGATTACCGATCCAAGGTTCGCCAGTGAAATTGTGACCCCAAAAGGCAAAGCAATAAAATTTGATGCTATCGAATGTATGGTTTCATACTTGAAGATTAACAAAGAAGAACTAGCTGATGCCAAACTATGGGTTGCTAACTTTAATAAAGAAGGTTCGTGGGTCGATGCGCATCAGGCTTACTATGTGCAAAGCAAAGTCATAAAAAGCCCAATGGGTAAATCATTGCTGGCTTTTGGTTCCTCCGACGAAATGAAAAGCCACATACAGGAATATCCCGGCCAAACGTTAAGTTGGGAGGAGGTTTTGGCTTTATAACGTGTGTGGACAAAGGTTAAATAAAGGATTGAAACAATGTGGGCGATATTAAAGAAATTAACTGTGACGGTGGTACTGCTAATCTCCAGCCAATTGGTATTGGCACAACAGATTACCGTTTCCAAAAACAGTCCGGTTTCCACACTTAAGCAAGCGATTGCAATTGCTGACCCTCATGATACCATTGTTCTTCAGGCTGGAACTTATCCGGAACATGATATTGTAATCAACAAACCGCTTACTATTGAAGGCCGGGGTAATGTTATCATCGATGGTGAACGAAAAGGATTTGTCCTGGTTGTTCGCTCAGACAGCGTAACCATTCGTGGTTTGAATGTACAACATGCCAAAGTGAGTTTTATCAATGACAATGCCGCAATTTTATTGGATGGAGTCGGTCATTGCGTAATCGAAAACAATATACTGAAAGATAATTTCTTCGGTATCTACCTTGCAAAATCATACGACACAATTGTCCGCAATAACAATATCAGTGGACATTTTACCAGCGAAAGTGCATCAGGTAACGGTATCCATCTTTGGTATAGCAAAAATATAACGGTCAAGGGAAACAGGGTCGATGGTCAACGGGATGGAATCTATTTCGAATTTGTGGAAAACAGTCATATCAGCGACAACTACAGTACCCACAACCTGCGCTATGGACTCCACTTTATGTTCTCAGACAATTGTACTTATACCAACAATACATTCCGGGATAACAGTGCTGGAGTGGCCGTGATGTATACACACCACGTAAAGATGGAAGGAAACCATTTTATACATAACTGGGGTTCTGCCTCTTATGGTTTACTGCTGAAAGAAATTACAGACAGCTCTATCAAAAACAACGTCTTCGAACATAATACCATCGGCATTTATACCGAGGCATCAAACCGTATCCAGGTGGAGCATAATGAATTCTTACAAAATGGTTGGGCCGCTAGGGTTATGGGAAATTGTGTGGACAACCGCTTTGAACGCAACAATTTCATAGCAAATACTTTTGATGTATCAACAAACAGCCGGGAGAATTTTAATCATTTTGACGGCAATTACTGGAGCCAATATGAAGGTTATGATTTGGATCGGGATGGAGTAGGCGACATTCCATACAGGCCCGTTCGCTTATTTTCTTACATGGTTGAGCAGCAACCGCAATCACTTGTTTTACTGCGAAGCTTGCTGATTGACCTGCTGGATACTGCTGAACGTTTGATGCCGGTATTGACCCCGGAATCTTTAATCGATACTCACCCAAGAATGAGGAAGATATAATGATAAAAATAGAAGGATTGACAAAACAGTTTGGTTCTCAGGTGGTCTTGAATGAAATCAACCTGGAAATTCCAGCCGGTATGGCGACGGGCATTGTGGGTCCCAATGGTTCGGGAAAAACAACGATGATTAAACATTTACTGGGATTAGTAAAGCCAGACAGCGGAAGCATTTTTATAAATGATAAGAAACTAAACGGACACTGGGATTATCGGAAGGAAATAGGGTATATGCCCCAGATGGCCCGCTACCCCGAGAATATGAAAGTCCGAGAACTCATCGATTTTATTAAGGAGATTCGTGAGGATCAATCATCCGATGAATATTCGCTTATTGAATATTTCGGACTTAAACCCGAGTTGGAAAAACGCCTGCGCAACCTTTCCGGTGGTACCCGTCAAAAAGTGGGTGCGGTACTTGCCATCATGTTCGATCCATCGATTCTCATACTGGATGAACCTACAGCGGGCCTGGATCCACAGGCAAGTCACAGGCTAAAACAACTAATCCTGCAGGAGAAACGAAAAAACAAAACCATCCTATTGACCACCCATATCATGAGTGAAATTGAAGAGCTGGCCGATCACCTTATTTTTATTGTAGAAGGGAATCTGAGATATAGTGGGCCTATGAACGAATTTATGGAAAAGCAACAGGAACAGCGCCTGGAAGGCGCCGTTGCCAAAATGATGGAAGAGGCAAAACAATGAAAACAGCAACCATTTTAAAATACCAGTGGAAAGATCTTCTCAGAGGCAAATGGATTATTGGCTATGGGCTTATTTACCTGTTATTAGCCGACGCTTTAATTCGTTTTGGCGGAGCGGGCCCAAAAGCATTACTCAGCATCGCCAATGTGATGCTGTTATTTATTCCTCTCGTAAGCATGATTTACGGAGCTCTATTCTTATATCAATCCCGGGAATTCGTAGAACTTTTGCTAGCTCAACCCCTTGACCGCAAAAGCTTGTTCTGGGGATTGTTTGGTGGCGTTGCCGTGCCGCTATCTGTCGCCTTTTTGGTTGGAGCCGGCTTACCGATGGCTTATAACGGGATGTTCCTGGCGGGCGATAGCTCGAGTGTGCTGTCTATTCTGGCAATCGGCTTGATGCTTACTTTGCTGTTTACATCGCTCGGCTTTGTACTGGGACTCAAATTTTTTGACGACAAGATCAAAGGGCTCGGATTCGCCCTGGTTAGCTGGCTTCTGCTTGCTGTACTCTATGACGGGCTGGTACTGATGATCGTTTACTTGCTCGGAGATTATCCACTTGAAAAACCGATTCTGGTACTTTCCATGCTTAACCCCATTGACTTAGCTCGTATCCTGGTATTACTAAAATTTGATATCTCAGCACTTATGGGATATACGGGGGCGGTCTTTAACCGATTCTTCGGCAGCAATCTGGGAGTCTTGGTTTCTGGGGGATGCCTCCTATTGTGGGTGCTCATCCCCTTGTGGCGAAGCGTTAAACTCTTCAGCAAAAAAGATTTTTGAGCATATGGATGTTTCGAATATAGATATCAATCTTATCAGAAAATACAATGTACAGGGGCCGAGATACACTTCGTATCCTACGGCAGTGCAATTTCGGGAGGCCAACGAAAATGATGTCTTACAGCTCCGCTACTACCTGCTGAATCACAACAGCTATGCCCAACGAATTTCATTGTACATTCACATCCCCTTTTGTTTTTCGCTTTGCTGGTACTGCGGTTGTACTAAAATTATCACTAAAGATACTAACCGCGGCGACCTGTATCTGAATTATCTCGAAAAGGAGATGAATCAGATTTTGCCACTTGTACATCCTAAATCAAAAGTTGTGCAAGTCCATTTTGGTGGCGGTACGCCCACATTCTTAACCCCGGAACAGTTACATAGGCTGGGAACAATGATACACAGCCGTTTTAAACTCTCTGAAAGAACTGAATTTAGCGTAGAAATTGATCCGCGACGCTGCAGCCGAGACCATATTGAAGCCCTTGCTGATATCGGTTGTAACCGGGCTTCGCTGGGAGTCCAGGATACAAACGAAGACGTACAGCAGGCTATTCACCGTATTCAGCCCTTTGAAGAAACCAAGAAAGTAACCGGCTGGCTTCGTGAGGCAGGGATCAATTCAATCAACTTTGATCTCATCTATGGCCTTCCAAAACAGACAACGGATACCTTTCACCATACGATGGAAGATGTGCTTACTTTGTCTCCTGAGAGATTGGCGGTCTACAGTTATGCACATATCCCCAGTCTTATGCCGGCTCAAAAACTGCTGAAAATCAACGATATGCCATCCACCGATGAAAAATTGTATATGCTTAAATCGTCAATTGATTTCTTGACCAAAAACGACTATCGCTTCATCGGCATGGATCATTTTTCCCGCAGGGATGAAGAACTTTCGCTGGCTGCTGATGACGGGAGCCTGCAACGCAACTTCCAGGGATACAGCACACTGGCCGGAGCCGACTTGTTTGCTTTTGGCATGTCGGGTATTTCGAACGTGGGATCTTGGTATTGGCAGAATGAAAAAGACCTTGTAAGGTATTACGAGTGTTTGGATGAGGGGAGATCCCCGATTTTTAAATTCTATTCCCTGAACCGAGATGATTTTATTCGACAGGATGTTATCATGAGCATAATGTGCAAAATGGGGATTGACTATAACGAGATTGCTGGCAAATGGGGAATTAATTTCTCCACTTATTTCAATGATGAGCTAGCCCGTCTCAAAGAGCTGGAAAACGACGGGCTTGTTATCAGAACAAATAAGGATATCCATATAACAGAAAACGGACGACTTTTCCTGCGCAATATAGCTATGTGTTTTGATTACTATCTCAACGCTTCAAGAGCCGCCCATAACTATTCAAAAACAGTCTAAGGAGTTTTCTATGGAAACAACAAAATATATCTACAGTTTTGGAAACGGGACCGCCGAGGGAAATAAGGAACAAAAACAACTACTTGGAGGCAAGGGGGCAAACCTGGCTGAAATGAGTTCTATCGGTCTGCCCGTACCTCCGGGATTTACCATCTCTACGGAAGCCTGTCAATATGTAACCGAAAATAATTTTAATTGGCCGGAAGGATTGGAGGGCCAGGTACGTTCCAACATCGACCGGCTTGAGGTATTGATGGATGCAGGTTTCGGCGACCCTAAAAATCCGTTATTGGTTTCCGTCCGCTCTGGTGCCGCCATCTCTATGCCTGGGATGATGGATACTATCCTTAACCTCGGACTTAATGATGAAGTCGTAGAAGGCTTGGCGCAAAAGACAGGTAATGAACGGTTTGCCTATGATAGTTACCGCCGATTTATCGACATGTTCGGGGATGTGGTGATGGGGGTCTCGCATGAAAATTTTGAACATGTCATTCAAAAACTCAAAGAGGAAAAGGGCGTAACCCAGGATACCGAACTCGGTTCTGACGATTTACAGGTTTTAGTAGATCGATATAAAGCTGTTTATCGCAGAGAAACGGGGCTTATGTTCCCTGAAGATCCTTTTGAACAGTTAGAATATGCGATCAATGCGGTATTCAAGTCCTGGAATAGTACGCGAGCTGTCAAATATCGACAGATTAGCGGTATCACTGGCCTCAAAGGTACCGGCGTAAATGTTCAAGCCATGGTATTTGGGAACATGGGCGAAAGCAGTGCTACAGGGGTCTGCTTTACCCGTAACCCTGCCAATGGGGACCCGGAACTCTATGGGGAATTCCTGATTAATGCGCAGGGAGAAGATGTGGTAGCCGGCATACGCACACCACTGGATATTCAACAGCTTAACGATGTGATGCCGGATACTTATGCCGAGCTAAAAAAACATACCGATAAGCTGGAACAGCACTATCAGAACATGCAGGATATCGAATTTACGGTTCAAGAAGGCCGTCTTTTTATCCTGCAGACCCGCAATGGCAAACGTACTGGTCCAGCTGCAGTTAAAATAGCCATTGATATGGTGGATGAGGGATTGATAAGCAAGAAAAATGCTATCCGCGACCTAATTGAGCCTGCCCATATCGATCAGTTGTTACACCCCCAATTTTCCGATGGCGACCTGAACCCGGATGATATTATCGGCAAAGGCCTGCCGGCATCCCCCGGTGCTGCGGTTGGACAAGTCGTTTTTGATTCCAGTGCTGCGGAAAAAGCTTACGAAGAAGGCAACCAGGTAATACTGGTGCGTATCGAAACTAGTCCCGAGGATGTGGGAGGCATGTCGTCGGCCCAAGGTATTTTAACTTCCCGGGGAGGTATGACGAGCCACGCCGCCGTTGTTGCCCGTGGCTGGGGCAAGCCTTGCGTTGCAGGATGTGGTGATATTGTCATCGATTACAAGAACAAACTGTTCACTAACGGGGATATAACTGTAAAAGCCGGCGATTGGATCTCACTTGACGGAACTACAGGCAATGTCATAAAAGGCAAAAAGACACTGGTGGAACCCGGCTTAGGGGGCAATTACGGCCGACTAATGAATTGGATTGCTGACCTTCAGATGATGAAAGTCCGAACTAATGCCGACACTCCCGAAGATGCGGCCAAAGCACGTGAATACGGTGCTGAAGGCATTGGCCTGACACGGACCGAACATATGTTCTTCAAAGAAGGCAGGGTCAATGCAATGCGCAAGATGATCGTTGCTGAAGATGAAACCTCACGCCGTAAAGCTCTTGAGCAGCTACTGCCCTACCAACGTGAAGATTTTGAAGGCATTTTTGAGGCTATGGATGGCCTGCCTGTTACCATTCGTTTGTTGGATCCTCCCCTTCATGAATTTTTGCCTCATGATGAAGCTGAAATCAAAGAAGTTGCTGAGGAGCTGGATATTTCGGCAGACAAACTGAAAACAAAGATAGAGCAATTGGCGGAATTCAATCCCATGTTGGGGCATCGCGGGTGCCGATTGGGAATTACCTACCCCGAAATTACTGAGATGCAAAGCCGGGCCATCATTGAAGCAGCTATTAAGCTCAATAAAAGGGATGTAAAGGTGTTACCGGAAATTATGATCCCTCTGGTCGGATCGGTTGAAGAATTTCGTAACCAACGTTCTGTAGTTGATAAGACAGCACGTAAAGTATTTGAAGAACAAGGTGAAGAGATTAAATACAAGGTGGGCACTATGATCGAGATACCGCGTGCCGCCCTCCTTGCAGATCAGATAGCCGAAGAAGCTGACTTCTTCTCTTTTGGTACTAACGATCTCACCCAGATGACCTACGGCTTCAGCCGGGATGATGTGGTTAAATTTCTGCCCACTTACATGGGTACGGGCATCATGAAAAAAGATCCGTTCCAAACCCTTGATACCGAAGGTGTTGGGCAGCTGGTACAAATGGGCACAG
>JASFMR010000034.1:0-32507 GCA_050117475.1 Balneolaceae bacterium
CAAACACAAAATAGGGGATTCCGTTAAGGAATGATATCCTTTTTCAAGATTTAAAAAGTTCAGGAAACCCTTTTTAAAGGAAGAAGTGAAATCTCATCGAAATCCATATCCAATTCATCAAGTACAGGCTCAGCTACTTCAGATATTTCTTCAGGACTGAGCTCGTCAAGGCCTTTAATTTCAATAAAAAGGGTATTCAGGTGCCCCACGACATTATATCGGGCTTGTTCAGCATTAAAGCATTTTCGAAGGGTATCGACTAAGAGTTCGATATCATGCTCATAGGCTTCATAATCGGCATCAGTCAGATCAGCCATTATTTTTTATTTCTTTGGGGATTAGAATTTGCTTGCTCAACAATACGCAATAGCAATTAGGCAATCAATGATGATAATTTTTCTTTGATTACCTATCGGCCAGCGGTTGAATTAATGATAGGTTTTTTTGAGATCCTGGATCCGGTATTAAGAATTCCATAAATCCTTTAGCGCAGGATTTGACTTTTTTACTAGGTTGAATTTCCATTTACGATGCCAATTTTTTAACTGTTTCTCCCTCTCAATTGCCTTTTTAATGTTAGGAAATTTCTCATAATACAAAAGCACCGTCAAATTGTATTTTGTCGCAAAGTGTGATCCTTGACCATATTTATGATTTAGAATACGTTGGTCCAATTGGGAAGTAACCCCAATGTAACGGTTCTGGTTTTATTAGATAAAATGTAAACAAATCCGGTTTTACCTGATGAGTTTAGATACGCCATATTCTATAAATTTCTCAACCAATGAAGAATAGTTCTTACATGTAAGACCGTTAATTGAGTAAAACCTTACAAATAATGTTATGCCATTTTGAATTGTTTCAGTTTCTTCCGTGGCAAGGAATGCTATTTAGGATGAAAGGTAATTCAACAAGTGTTTATATTCTTCAATAAGCTTCTTCCGGATGGGCTGAGATTCCTTAAAAATGCCCCGCTGTTTTTTCATGAATTTTTTCCTTCCCTCCTCAGTCTCAATTTTTATAGGCTGCAGGCCACGGTCTCGTAAGTCATAGGGGCTGGCTTTCATATCCACAAAGCGAGCCTTAACCGCCAGTAAGAAAGCTTCCCGGATCGTATTGCTGGAAATCCATGGATACATTTTGAAGGCCCACTTGTACAAATCCATGTTGGTATGAAGGCAGCCAGGCTGTTCCATCTCGGCAAATTTCTGCCGGCTAAGCTCGAATTTATTTCTGGGCTTAGCCTCCTTCGAAAAAAAACGGAAAGCGTCAAAATGTGTGCATACCAGCGGTCGTGACTCTACAAATTCCGCCAATGCTTGTTCATTCATGCGCAGCGGAATATGGTTGTGCCGTACCTGTTTCTGGCTTTTTTTATAAACCATGGCCCATTCATGCATCCCAAAACATCCAAAAGAGGGTGATTGCTCATAAGACTGTTGCAAAACGCCGAGAATCCATTGCAGCGAAGAAATGCGATCTCTCGGAAATCGATTGATATCGAGGAAAGCGTCGCCATCCTGTATAGACATTTCCTCAAACTCCCCTTCCAGAGAAGCACCGTTAATGAGCAGTGCACCGAATCCCGGAGACCATTTTTTCAGGTGGGCCGGCCTGAAGGAATAGTATTCAAAAAGGAAATCCATAACCGGATCTTTGTGCTGGTGCTGTCGCCGCTCCAGGTAGTTGTCGACCATTGCACTAATGCGTTCTTTATGATCGGCTACCTGTCGTCGCCATTTTTCGGCTTTTAACACATTTTTAATGAAAATCGGTGGTTTGATTTCAGTCAAATTCATAGCTCTTAAAATACCAATCTTTTGTTGGATTGATAATCCTAAAATTGGTATGCTTTACTTTAAAGGTTCATTAACAGTTGCATTTGGGAACAAAAAACAAAAATTACGGGGCAGCTATCCAGCTTTGGCATTTTTTGCTTCACCTGCGGTGGCACTATCAACTTTTTATTCTCTCAGGAGGGTTTTTACTGGGTGGTTTTTTAAGTCCGGTGTTACATCTTCAATGGTTCATCCTACAATTTTTAAATGTGCAATTGCTTCTCTTTGGAGGGGCTACGGCATATAATTCTTACTGGGATAAGGATACGGGTCCTATAGGGGGATTGAAAAATCCCCCCAGAATGGAGCGCTGGATGTGGGCAGCCTCCCTGATAATCCAGATGCTGGGTTTATTTTTAGCTATTCCACTTGGCCGGTTGTATTTATCCGTCTATGCGTTGAGCATGTTACTTTTTTGGTTGTATTCAACCCCATTGGCACGCTGGAAAGGGCGTCCCCTTAAAAGCCTCTTGGCAATAGGCCTCAGTACCGGTTTTAATTCGGTTCTATTGGGTTATCTTGCCGCCGGAAACCGGTCGGTTAATCCCTATGTATTAATTGCGGCTCTCGGTGTTACTTTCTTGTTGCTTAGTTTGTATCCTATTTCACAGATTTATCAAAGGGAGGAAGACTGTCGTCGCGGGGATCAAACCTTTGCCGTACAATACGGGATTACGATAGTTTTCAGATTTTTTGAGATTACTTACCTGGCCGGAATGATTCTCATTGCCATTGCCATCACATATTTTCATACCCTCTTGGGTGTACTCTTTGGGATTTTAGGTTTGGTAACCGGCTTCATTGTTCGCTCTCACATAAAAACCTTGTCAGCAGGAAAGGCTGATTATGACAAAATAATGCACATAAAGTACGGCACGTCGATGGTGTTTGTGATATTTCTCTTGATTGGATTGCTTTTCAAACATTCTGAAATGAATGGAATATCTGCGATAGTTGATTTGTTATTAAAGTAAGATTTTACGGCTATATAGTATCTAAACCACTAAACACGAATAATATCACTACAGATTTATGAACATTGCAGAACAGGTAATTACCCCAAATACTCTGAATGAGGGTATGAGCTATAGAGAGTATCGGAAATTAATTGATGACTTATTGGATGAAGGAAGAACAACCGGTCCGAAGCAATCGGAGTCGATGGTCGGATATACCAAAATGAATGTTCACCGTATGAACCGATTGGATAAACATGTTGTTCTTTCTGATTCACTCAGGGATCAACTTGGTGATGTCGATTATGATTGGATTTGGTTGGTGTTAACTGAGGCATGGTGTGGAGATGCTGCCCAAAATGTGCCGGTCATAGCCAAGATGGCAGATCAAAGTGATCGTATCACACTTAAGTTGATTCTAAGGGATGAACACCCTGATATTATGGATGAATATTTGACGAACGGTGGACGTTCTATCCCTAAGCTTGTGTGCCTGGATGCAGAAACGCTGGAAGAGATTGGGCATTGGGGGCCACGCCCAACGGTGTTACAGGAAAAGGCCATGAAGTGGAAAGATGACCCGAAGCTCAGTAAAAAAGAGTGGGCTAAAAAACTGCATAGATGGTATGCTGATAACAGGACCGGAGAACTCCAGGCAGAATTTGAAGATCTGATTGAGAAATGGCTGTGATGCATTCCCATCTTTATTTTGTTGATTAAATCGGGTATTAATACAAATGCAACCTGAGGTATTTTTGAGATTGCAAATATCCAGCTGGAGGATCCAGATCTAACAATTATGCCAAAGTAACTGTGGATGATGTGAGACATGCCTTCGGTGAATCTATTTAATAAATGTCATCTTTTTAGATTCAATGTGTTTCGTACCCTCGGATTGGGGCTCCGTGATAACCCGGTATATATATACCCCGCTGGCAAGTCCGGTCAAATCAATATTCTGATTATACGTGCCGGCATTGAAATCCGTTTCTCTTATCGGTTCCAATACCTTCTGGCCGCTCATATTATAGATGACAATGGAAACCCGGCTATCTACTGTAATATCAAATGGGATGTTTGTAGAAGGGTTGAATGGATTCGGATAATTCTGGTCCAGTTTGAAATTGTTGGGCGGCAGAATTTCGAATGTTGTAAAGATGGACTGACCATTTGTTTTTACCGTGATGGTTACGCTATTGCTTGATGCTTGTCTGCCCAAAACGCCGCGTGGTATTTCCACTTTCAGCTGGGATGGTGTAGCACTTAGTACCGTTGCTCTCCTATTGCCGAAAGTAACAATGTTGTCAGAAGCTGTAGAGCTGAACTGAAAATCGTTTGCTTGTAGTATGACCGAATCCCCGGCACGCCCTTTAAGGGGGTTTGCAACTATGAAGGGAGCATTTGTACTCCCTTGGAAGTCTCCCAAAAACATCCCTCGTCCATGGGTCCCTGCCGCAATATCTCCATCTGAAACCCGGGAGGCCAACTCTTCGGTTACTGCATTTCCGATCTCGTTCGAA
The DNA here is from genome assembly GCA_050117475.1 of Balneolaceae bacterium. GTDB lineage: Bacteria > Bacteroidota > Rhodothermia > Balneolales > Balneolaceae > Fodinibius. The sequence goes on from JASFMR010000034.1 coordinate 4,315, forward strand.
GCTTCCTGGCCCCAGGTCGTATTGCTGCCATCCAGCAGCTGTGTCGAATAAAGTCCGGTAGTCGTGCCAAGCAGGTAGATCGTTCCTGATTCTGCCGGGATGATGGCGGCCGAACGCAGTGAGGGACCCGGACTGGAGCTGTTACCAGTAAGATTCCCTTCAATAGCCTCCCAGTTCTGTCCGCCGTCGGTTGTATGGTAGAGCCCGGTGATGTTGTAGTTCGACAGCACTACTATCACCTCATTCGCATTAATGGGATTAATGGCAAGGTCTTTGACATAGGCCCCGGCCAGTTCACTGTTGTTAGGCAGGGAAATGTCGGTAGCCCCACTTGTGGCCGTTTTTGCGTTGGTCAGGCGTTTCAATATCGGTTGTTGACTCGAGGAGTATCCTCCATAGTAGAGAATATTTCCCGGTACCTTAGAAACGGCAAGGGCTGTTATTAAATATTGGGTTCCCAGGTTTAAATCTGGCAGTTCTTCCCATCCAGTTGAGGTGCCTGAGCTGGAATTACCGTTTGGGATCTGGTCAAGTTCGGTATTCCTCCAAAGGTGATCCCCTTCGGGGTAGTACATTACATTTTCATCGTTGGGATCAATAGTATAGGGATGAATAAAAATCTGGTTGGAAGCCCCCGAGGGATATACATAAGAAAGCTGCGTAAAATCATTTGCCCACCGGATCACACGTCCCATCTGCTGGGAAACATATAAGTGATTGCCGGTAAAATAGGTATATCCGCCGTCGCCGGATGAAATATCCGTTGATTGGCTGGTTTGTTGACCCAGTTTAAAATAAGGAGTTCCATTATCCTGGGTTCCACCCATAATACGTGTATCAGCAGCATCCTGGGGAAGGGCCGCGGAGTAGAACTGGGAGGTCACATAACCGTTATTTTGGTTATTCCACGCCACAGAGCTGGCTGTTACATCACTGGTATAACTGAGTCCACCGTCATGACCCGACCACATTTGGTTCGGATTGTTTGGGTCGAAGGCAATTGAGTGTTGGTCGGGATGGTGGTTGGGATATGAGCTAAATCCATTGTCTTTGCTGTAACCGCCTATCCAAAACTGATTTTTCTGCGAGCCGTCGGTCCCGTCATAACCGCCACTCGGTGTTGTGGCAAATCCATCTGTAGACCGGAAGAGATTTGTACCGCCGACGATAACAAAGTTCGGATCATCCGGCTTGACTGCTAGTACCATATTATAACCGCTCTGCATATTCATATTTCCGGATCCGTCACCGCTGTTATCCCTGAAATCCGGCAGATTGGCCGATCGATCTTCGGAAGTACCGGTCCCAAGGTCTATTTCATGAAAGCTGATTCCCTGGTTAGAGGTGTCATTTATGCCTTTTAATGCGAGTATGTATAGTATATCAGGGTTGCTGGGAGCAAATGAAATTACGCTTCTCCGGTAAGTGTCAGGGAAAGTGCTTGGCGTAACCTCTGTCCAGCTTTGGCCATCATTACTGGAAATAAAAATACCGGGATTATGGTTTGGATGGCTGGGATCTTCGGATTGCTGATCATCAAATGAAGCTTCCGAAATAATTGCCGCTAATGTCCCGTCAGATGCTACGGCTACATCACAAAAAAGCTGTTCCCCCTTGGTTCCCAATACCGGGTTGCTCGAAAAGGATTGGCCGTCTATCGACCGGTAAATTCCGAAACCCACGCTGGCAATAAACACGCTTCCGGTGGTAGGACTGACGGTAATATCACTCACAGTATTAAAAACATCTACCAGGCCTTTGGTGTTTGAGCTGGCTTGGGGAAGCAAGTTCCACGTATCTCCATTGTTGGTGGATTTATAAATGCCGGCTCCATAATATGCCGCTCCAATCGCATTAGCCGAGTTGCCGATAACTTCACCTGAAGCATAATACCATGTGTCCGGATTCTGAGGGTCTTGTACTATATCCGTCACACTTAGATTTGCAAAGTCCGGATTGGTAATCTGCCAGCTGGATCCACCATCGATTGATTTCCACATACCTCCGGAAACGCCCCCCGCAAGGATGATGTTGGGGGCTCGCTGATCGACTGCGAGGGCACGTGTCCGACCCCCTACGTCAAAAGGGCCCGCTGCCACCCAATTATAATCAATAGCTTCTATTATGGGATTTATCGATTTCGCTCGCCGTTTGACCTGTTGAGCAGTCGGGAGCGTTTTAGCAAACTGGAGTTCCCGGTTTCTGATATTTGCAGGGATACGATTGGTTGCCGGGTCCCGCATGAGCCTGAAAAAATATTCATCACGGGCCCTGTTCATTTCAGTCCGGCTTAATTCTGTTTGTGATTCTTGGCGTTTTTCGGCTTCTCTTTCTTCTTCACCGGGCAGTCTTTCGGCTACACGTTCCTTTATCGAAGAATAGCCCGATAAATCGATGACACTCGTATAGTAGAAAATACCTGAGGTTACAACAAGTATCACCAATCCAAGGATTGTCGGGAGACGTTTTGTAACGCTTTTCTTCATATTAAGAACAATGTTAAATTGAGGGGTAAAAAAAATTAACCATTAAGGGAAGCCGGACACTATTCCCAGGTTAAATGACAGCGTTTTTTGGGTTTTAAATTTGGAGATTATTAAATCTTATGGTGTAAGGACAACGATATTAGCTTTTAGGCTAGGCTTTGTCACTTATTTTTAAATAAAATGAAGTTTTCGTCAGGTAAACGCAATTAAAATGTTTCGTTGATTCTTAACATATTGGACGTTTAAAAATATCAACTAATATATTTGATTTTGAGTAGTAAAGATTCCTTCTACCGCCACGTAGCACAGACCAGCGATGCCCCTATGGGACTGGAGATTGACCATGCAGAGGGGCCGTTTATCCATACAACCGACGGGAAAAAATTTATCGATTTCATTTCCGGTATTGCAGTGAGTAGCCTGGGGCATCGGCATCCCAGGGTCGTAAAGGCAGTCAAACGCCAGGTAGACCGTCACTTGCATGTAATGGTTTATGGTGAATTTATCCAGAAGCCACAGTCGGAGTACGCTGAACTATTAACCGCACAGCTCCCGGGCAACCTGGATCGCGTGTATTTTGTAAACAGCGGGACCGAAGCCAATGAGGGAGCCCTGAAACTCTCCAAAAAGCATACCGGCCGACACAAGTTCGTGGCTTTCCACCATGGCTATCATGGAGACACGCACGGATCGCTAAGTGTCACCGGCCGCGACGTTTACCGCGATCCGTATCTTCCGCTGCTTCCAGACGTTCATTTTTTGGATTTTAACAGCTACGAAGGTTTGGAGATTATTGACGAGGACACAGCTGCGGTAATCCTGGAGCCCATCCAGGGAGAAGGAGGTATCATTCCTGCCGATAAACCGTGGCTGCAAACGATACGGAAGCGTTGTGATAAAACAGGAGCCCTGCTCATCTTTGACGAAATTCAGACCGGTTTTTTTCGTACCGGCTCGCTTTTTGCTTTTCAGCAGTATGAGGTAATCCCCGATATCCTGTGTCTTGCGAAGGCAATAGCTGGCGGGATGCCGATGGGAGCGTTTGTGTCTTCAACTGATATTTTTAAGTCCTTTATGTATGATCCGCCGCTGAATCATGTGACTACTTTCGGAGGACATCCGGTTTCTTGTGCAGCGGCTTATGCCTCGCTTGATGAGCTTTTGAGTGATGATTACGGGGGCATGGCAAGCAAAATTGAGAAGCTTACAAGAGAAATCCTGACCGCGGACGGTATCCGGGAAGTACGGGGCAAAGGAGCAATGCTGGGTATGGAATTACAAAGCAGGGAGCTGACCCGTAGAGTAGTAGGAGAATGCCTTAAAAAGGGTATTATTTTGGGATGGACATTACATTCTGATACCTTGGTTCGTTTGGCACCACCGCTTATTATCAAAGAGAAGCTCTTGAAAGAAACACTGAAGAAAATTAATGAGTCTGTTAAGAACAATACCTAGTTTCAATTGAAAAAAGTCAGAACAATTTAATCATTTTTCAGTATGATTAGAGTGAATTAGAAAATAAAAGAAGCGATTTATGTATAAAAAGTTATCATTCAAGTGGATTCCCGGTCTTTTCTGTTTTCTGTTATTGGCAGTTTCCTGTACTGATAATCCGTCGACGATTGACAATAAGCCGCCGAAGCTGCCAACTGCTGAGTCAATGAATATGGACTTTTCAACGTTCCAGAATAATCAAAAATCTGCTTCGGCCGAGTTTCAAGCTACCGATAACTTCGGCCACGCCGTCGGGGCGGCCTTAATTATGAAGGGTATAGTCGAATTGAACCTGGCTATCCCAAAAGCCCTGCTGATGGCAGCGTCCAATGCGGATGCCGAATTAAATAACAACGAGAAGTGGGAATGGAGTTATTCCAAAACCACCGATAATAATACGTTTGAAGTCCGCCTTGTAGCGTCCAGAGATGGGGGAGGTGCCGTAACGTGGGATTGTTATGTTACCAATTCCCAGCTTGGTCTTGACGATCAGCTGTTTTTCAGTGGAACCACAAATGCTGACGGTACTGAAGGTGTATGGACGTATTATAATTTGCTGAATACCGATGCCCGGGAAGAGGTGTCCCAAACAAACTGGACAGTGAATGGAGAGGATGATGTTTCATTGAAGTTAGAGGTGACATCGGATCGTAATAACAATAGCGGCGACTATATTGAATATTCATTTGACGGAACGCTGAAGACCGGTACTTATTACGATGCAAGTTCCGATGAGACAACGGAAATCCAGATTAACGTGGATACCAATGTAGGCTATTTTATTTCTCCGAATTATAACGAAGGGATGCAATCGTGCTGGGATGCCAGTTTCCAGGATATTGCATGCGGCGAGTTGTAGGTTTCGGCAACGGTACCATTATATAAATGACTAATCATATAGCAGGCTATCCTGAATTTGTTAGGAATCAGTGATAACATTTTTTAGAAATTCGAATACTAAATTTAGGCTCGTGCTTTTAGCACGGGCCTTTTTTATGTTTAAGGAATTGGATACCAATAAATTGAGTTCAATAAGTAAATGAATTTCAGGAGTTAATTATTTATGAAATCTATTAATCCCGCTACCAACGAAATTATTAGAGAATATGAACAGATGGATGACAAGACCCTAGATGAGATAGTCCACAGGGCCGCCCTTGCACAGGATGAATGGCGAAAAACATCCTTTGAAGAACGTGCTTCTGTATTGCGGAAGGCAGCCGGAATCCTGGAAGCCGAGAAATCCCAATATGCCGAGCTAATGGCCGAGGAGATGGGAAAGCCATTGCCCCAGGGAGAGGCGGAAAGTGAGAAGTGTGCCTGGGTATGCAATTATTATGCAGATAATGCCCGGGAGTTTCTCCGTGATGAAATTATTGAATCTGACGCTGATAAAAGTTATGTGACTTTTAATCCACTGGGTACGGTACTGTCCATAATGCCATGGAATTTCCCTTTCTGGCAATTGTTTCGATTCGGAGCGCCTGCTCTTATGGCCGGTAATGCTGCTATACTGAAACATGCTCCCAACGTGACGGGTTGTGCCCTTGCTATAGAGCATATCATGCATGAGGCTGGAATTCCCAAAGATTTGTTTCGCACGGTGATCGCAGACGTCGAGCAAACACAAGAATTGATTACGCATCGTGATATTCATGCGGTTACACTTACGGGAAGTACTCGGGCAGGCAAGGCGGTGGCATCAAAAGCGGGAAGCGTGCTTAAAAAGACAGTGTTGGAGTTGGGGGGTAGTGATCCTTATATAGTTCTGGCTGATGCCGATATCGAACAGACAGCGGAAACTTGTGTCACGTCGCGGCTTATCAATAGTGGACAGAGCTGTATTGCAGCCAAACGATTTATTGTGGTGGAAGATACCTATGAGGAATTTCTGGAAGCTGTGACAGAAAAAATGGGACAAAAAAAGATAGGGAATCCATTTGACAATGATACGGATATTGGCCCGATGGCCCGGGAGGACCTGCGTGATCAGCTACATGAGCAGGTTCATCTTAGTGTACAGCGTGGCGCGAACTGTATAATAGGAGGTAAAATTCCTGAAATTGATGGGGCATTCTACCCGCCGACGGTTTTGACGAATATTACGAAAGTGATGCCTGCCTATGATGAAGAACTTTTCGGTCCGGTAGCCACTGTAATTAAAGTAAAGGATGAGCAGGAAGCTATTCGGGTCGCCAATGATACAGATTATGGCCTTGGTGCGGCCATTTTCTCCGGTGACATTGAACATGCTGAGAAAATTGCCGCTAATGATTTACAAGCCGGCTGTTGTTTTATTAATGAGTTTGTGAAATCAGATCCCCGTCTACCTTTTGGAGGTATTAAAAATTCCGGCTATGGCCGCGAGCTCTCCCATATTGGAATTAAAGAGTTTGTAAACATCAAAACTGTTTACCGTGCATGAAGTAATTGAATGAGGGTAATGATTCTCTAGAAGGGTATAGTAACTATATTTGAACTGTTTGGTCGCGCGGTTACGCATATAACTGTGGAAATAGTTTTTAATAGGCAGAATGGAAATAAGTTATGCATAATTTTGGTACATATTTGATAATCTTCGGATTAATGATTGGAATAGCGGGATGTAGTGACAGTGGTACTGGAGTAGACCACGGCGAACCACCGTCGCTGCCGGAACTACAAAATGCGGAAGCCAAGCCGGACCTGTCATTTTTTACAGGGAATCAGCTCAAGACCGTTGGAAATAGTGTTTTGGCGGATACCTCTAACTTCTACGATGCCCGTGCAGGCGTTCTTACTAATAATAGTTTGTTTGCGGTAAGCCAAATTTATAGCCAATTCTTTTCGGCTGCTAATCAAAAAGATGCATCGTATAATGACGGTGTTTGGGAATGGGAATATGCGTATTCATACGAGGGGCAAAGTGTGGAAGTACGATTGACAGCCCAGGAAGCTAATGACGGATACAATTGGGCAATGTATTGGTCATATGATGGTGTTGAAACCAGTTTTGCGGATTATAAGATATTGGAGGGCACATCTTCAGCAGACGGTTCAAAGGGGGATTGGACTTTCAATGCGTTGAATCCCGATACCGACGTGGAGAGGCCCGCTTTTAAATCGAGCTGGACGGTCAGCAGTGATGCCCAAAAAACAATGAAAATCGAGGTCTATGATGATTCAGGAAGTACATCACTTACAGTGGATTTTGAGAGGGATGGAAATGATAACATATTGACTTTCACATTTGTCGGAGCCCAAGGGGGCACTTTGGTAGTCTATTGGAATTCTCAAACGCATTCCGGATATGTTATACAAGAGGGAACAAAAAGGTGCTGGGACGAAAATTTTGTTAATACTCCCTGCAGCTGATTTTTTTAATAAGGCCCGTCTTAGGGCCTTATTAAAAGTTATTTGGGATGACACGATGTAGTCAGTGATAACGTTATTATCAAGTATGGTTAAAATCTGAAGACAATAATCAGCATTCATTGTGGATCATAAAAATCCCATCCGCGGGAGGGGATCTTCCGATAATCCGTCAAATCGTTTTGAGAATACGTATTTAGACTACGATTTAGACAAACAGACGGGGCAGAAACCTTCTCAGCAAACCAAATTGTATCCTGGCGACACCCAAGAGGTCTTATCCAAAAACGAAAGCCCCGATATCCCTTTTACATATGCCCTCAATCCATACCGGGGATGCGAACACGGGTGTATATATTGTTATGCGCGCCCATTTCATGAATATCTCGGTTTTTCTGCGGGCCTTGATTTTGAGTCAAGAATTATGGTCAAGTATGATGCCGCCGAGAAATTGCGTTCTGAATTTGTTTCTAAGGGGTGGAGGCCTGAGTCGATAACAATGAGTGGGGTTACCGACCCCTACCAACCCATAGAGCGTACGCTTAAAATAACGAGGGGATGCCTGGAGGTGTTTGCCGAGGCTCGAAATCCCGTTGGAATTATTACTAAGAATTACCTTGTAACCCGTGACATCGATCTATTGCGTGAATTGTCAGCTTATAATGCTGTCCATGTTACGCTATCGATAACCACTTTGGATCGTGATTTGGCTAGGGTGATGGAACCCAGAACCTCGCAGCCGTTCCGACGACTGGAGGCTATTGAAAGGCTGGCAAAAGCAGGTGTTTCTGTAGGGGTCAACGTTGCGCCCATAATACCGGGACTCACGGATCACGAATGTGCTGATATTCTTAAAGCGGCCCGTGATGCCGGGGCATTGCATGCCGGTTATACGATTGTCCGGTTGCCGTATGGAGTAAAAGATCTTTTTAGTGAATGGCTGGATCAGCATTTTCCGGATAGAAAAGGAAAGGTATTAAATCGGATCCGGGATATCCGAGGAGGAAAGTTATATGAAAGTAGCTATGGAAAGCGTTTTCACGGGGAGGGAGAATTTGCAAACCAGATTCGGAGTCTGTTTCATATACAGACAAAGAAGTTAGGATTGAATGAGCAGCCCCTGCATCTTTCAACTGAAAATTTCAGGCGTCCGGAAAAAGGCCAATTAAATCTGTTTTAATGTAACTTTTTTGTCTTTTTATCGTTTAAAACAATGAGATAGCAGTTAACACCCGGTACCCGTAGCCTTCCAAACTTTCTAAGCATAGATAACCTCAGTTTTGGTTTTGTTTATGGGTATCGGGTTTTTTTGTTCAATACCCGCCTCATTTAATATATTTCCGGAACGGTTCACGATTTTAATTTGTACCTTCAACCCTGAATTTGAATTAAGAATAATAAAACCATAATAATTCTATGTCTAGTACTCCCTCCACAATGTTGGACCTCGGGACAATAGCTCCCGATTTCAAATTATTTGATACTGTTAATAATCAGTTGGTTTCACTTCACGATTTTGATAACGCAAAAGGGGTTTTGATTGTATTTATGTGTAATCATTGTCCTTACGTGAAGCATATCCTTGATGAATTTGTGATGGCTGCGAGGGATATTCAGCAGAAGGGAATCGGGGTTGTTACTATAAGCTCAAATGATGTAGAGAACTACCCGGATGACAGTCCAGTAAAGATGGCCGAATTGGCACGGGAACGTCAATTTTCATTTCCTTATTTATATGACGGTACCCAGGAAGTCGCTAAAACTTATCATGCGGCATGTACTCCCGACTTATTTTTGTTTGATGAAAATTACAAGTTGGTTTATCGCGGCCAGTTTGATGACAGCCGTCCGGGGAATAACAAGCCGGTAAATGGCAAGGATCTTCGGGATGCCGTGGAAATGTTGCTTGACGGCAAAGTTGTTGAAGACCAGAAGCCCAGCATGGGTTGCAATATCAAATGGAAAGCGGGTAATGAGCCCGAATACTTTGGATAACTAAAGCTATGTCAGGAAATATGAAAAACGATCGAAAAGTTGCAGATATCAGGCGCGACTACGATCGTGAGGAACTTGTGGAATCTGCGGTAAAAAAAGATCCTGTAGAGCAGTTTGCGGAGTGGTTTGAGCAGGCTCTGTCCACCGATATGCTGGATCCCACGGCTATGACACTATCTACTGCCAGTAAAGAGGGAATACCATCTTCGCGTATTGTACTTCTCAAGGGAGTTGATAAAGAGGGATTTCGATTTTACAGCAATTATTTAAGCCGAAAGGGCAGGGAGCTGGAGGAAAATCCGAGGGCTGCCCTCTGTTTTTACTGGCCGTTGCTGGAACGGCAGATCCGAATCGAGGGCAAGGTTCATAAACTAAGCCGGGAAGAGTCCTCAGCATATTTCCAACAGCGCCCGCGATTGAGCCGGCTGGGAGCATGGGCATCCAAACAGAGTAGTAAAGTTGAATCTCGGGAAGAGCTGGAAAAAAAGTTCAAAACGATTAAACAGAAATTTAAGGATCGGGAAGTTCCATTGCCTGACTTTTGGGGTGGATATATTTTACAACCCCAGAAAGTAGAGTTTTGGCAGGGTAGAGAAGGGCGAATGCATGATCGTATCTGCTATGAAAAGGAAGGTGATTCCTGGAATATTTTTCGACTTTCTCCCTGATCTTAAATTCTAAATAATATCCGACAATGGGTACCAGTAAGCTCCAGCGATTTAAGGAAATTAGTGAGTTTAATAATGTCTTTGAACTTACTGATTACCAGGGTAACGGTCTGGAGAAACCGAAAGGATTGTGGCACGAGAATATATTTGGGAATCCTAATCCAATAATTCTTGAATTAGCTTGTGGAAAAGGGGCATATACCCTGGAACTGGCCCGACGGAATCCCAAGAAAAATTTCGTAGGCATAGATATTAAAGGGGCACGGATCTGGAAGGGAGCCAAGCGTGCTTTGTCCGAATCATTGGAAAACCTCCGTTTTTTACGCATATACATCGATCACCTGGACGAGTATTTCGGGCTTGGCGAAGTAGATGATATATGGATTACATTTCCGGATCCTTATCCCAATTTCGGAGATCGCAATAAGCGTCTGACTTCTCCCAAATTCTTAAACATTTACAAGAGAGTGTTGAAAAATGACGGTAGGATTCGTCTAAAAACTGATAGTGATGAACTTTTCGCTTTTACGCGTCGCGTGACCGATCAAATGGAATGCCCGATTCATGATTTGGTAAAGGATATATATACCGAACGGCCGGATGATGAATTACTGACCATCAAGACTTATTATGAACGGAAGCATTTGGAAGCCGGCAAAAGAATTAAATTCATTTCGTTTGGTTTACCCGGCCTGTTGCGTGCTGGTTGAAGTTAAGATGTAAGGGGCTCTCCCTTTCTTGCAGCTTTAAAAGTGCAGGCTGAGGGACATTTTTTATCAAAAAAGTTGCATCCAGATGGATTGCTTTTCACCCAAGATTTGTTAGATTACTACTTAACAGTGTTAACCTGATGTCTTATGGTGGGTTCAAGCAATAGAAAAAATCTTAAACAACAAATTATTGATGCGGCGCGCTTGGTTTTGCTTTCCGATGGTTACCGAAATTTTTCGCTTCGCAAAATTGCCCGGGAAATAGATGTAAGTGCCACAAGCATCTATCTTTATTTTGAGAACAAGGATCATCTTATTCATATTCTGATGGAGGAGGCTATAGATCGCCTCAATGAACAACTGGAAGCGTGCGTCAAGGTTCAAGTTGATCCCATAGCCAAACTGGAGGCCCTGGCCCATGAATATGTGGATTTTGCACTCACCCATCCGCGGGAATACCAAATTATTTATTTAATTAGTTCTGATGAGATGACCCGCTATCCCAAAGAAAAATTTAGGAAGGCGAGAAAAGGGTATGAATTAGTTATTTCCGTTCTTGAAGAGGGCGTCAGGGCGGGATTGATCACGGAAAAAAAGCCTCGTTTGGCCGCTTATACATTTTGGGCCCAATTACACGGGGTTATGTCCGTTGTATTATCTAAGAGGTTGGATAACCGAATTGACCAGCACGAATTTATTGAGGAAGCCATCGACCATATTATTAAAGGATATCAAGTGCGAACTTCTTTGAAGTCAAAGAAAAAAACGGGCTAATACTATGTTAATCTAGCGGAGAAAAATTATGGAAATTCTAAATCATAGCTTCGGCATTTTATACCAGAACCCCCTGTGGGCGGTTATCGTGAGCATGATTATCGTTGCAACGCTTTTTGCCTATTGGGGGACACCGCTGTGGATGTGGGCGATTGCCGGTTTTATAGCCTTGTGGGGCTTTGAAGCACCGGTATGGTTATTTGTAGTTTATGGGGCATTGGTGGTTTTATTTAATGTGAAGCCTATACGCCGCGTGTTGTTGACAGGTCCTTTGATGAAGTTGCTTGATGCCCTTAACTTTCTGCCTGCTATCTCTGAAACGGAACGCACAGCGATCGAGGCCGGGAATGTATGGGTTGATGCCGAGCTTTTTTCCGGTAAGCCCGATTTGAAGCGGCTGGCAAATGAATCTTACCCGGATTTATCACAAGAAGAAAAGAATTTTCTTGATGGCCCCGTAGAAAAACTTTGTTCTATGGTTGACGATTGGGATGTTTTTGTGCGCAAGGGCTTTACGGATGAGGTTTGGGAATTTATGCGGGAGCACAAGTTTTTTGGTTTGATTATTCCCGAAGAATACGGAGGGCTCAATTTTTCTGCGAGTGCGCACAGTGCTATCATCGGTAAGTTGGCATCACGTTGTGGACCGTTGGCGACCACCGTAATGGTACCCAATTCTTTGGGGCCGGCTGAATTGTTGATGCATTATGGAACTGAAGAACAAAAAAATTATTATCTGCCGCGGCTGGCAACTGGAGAGGAAATGCCCTGCTTTGCTTTGACTGAGCCAACCGCCGGTTCAGATGCCGGGGCAATGGCCGCCGAGGGGGTTGTCTTTAAAGGTGACGACGGCAAGTTGTATATCCGGTTAAACTTCAGCAAGCGGTATATTACGCTTGCTGCTATTTCTACGATTATCGGTTTGGCTTTCAAACTCCGTGATCCCGAAAATCATCTGGGCAAAGGAGAGTATCTGGGGATAACCTGTGCTTTGATTCCGAGTGATACTGAAGGCATCAGGCTGGGTCGCCGTCACGATCCGATGAATGTCCCGTTCTATAATTGTCCCATTGATGCTAAAGACGCTGTAGTGTCGGTAGATCAGATTATTGGGGGATCCGAACAGGCCGGTAATGGCTGGAGAATGTTAATGGAATCGCTTGGCGTCGGACGGGGGATTTCGCTTCCTGCACAGAGTGTGGGGGGAGCAAAAATGGCCACACGTGCTATCGGAGCTTATGCTTCCATTCGTCGGCAGTTTGGAATTAACATCGGAAAGTTTGAAGGTATTGAAGAGCCGATGGCCCGTATTGGCGGATTTACCTACCTGATGGATGCCGCCCGAAAATATACTTGTGCCGGGCTGGACCTTGGAGAAAAACCTGCTGTGGTTACTGCCATTGCAAAATACAATTTCACCGAGTTAGCGCGAAAAATTATTAATGATGCGATGGATATACAGGGTGGGGCAGGCATTTCCAATGGCCCTCGAAACCTCTTTGCGCACGGTTATGTTGCAATGCCTATTGCAATAACGGTGGAAGGTGCGAATATCCTCACTCGTAGCCTGATGATTTTTGGCCAGGGGGCTATCCGTTGTCATCCCTATGCTTACGATGAAATTGACGCTCTCACAAAAGGGGATGTCAAGAAGTTTGATGATAATTTCTGGAAGCATATTGGTCATGTCGGAAGGAACAAGGTCCGTGCGCTTTTATTGAGTCTCACACGGGGTACCATTGTGTCTTCGCCGGTCAGTGGACCAGCCGCCAGATATTATAAAAAACTTGCATGGACATCCGCTTCTTTTGCATTCCTGGCAGATATTGCGCTGGGTTCTTATGGAGGTGGCCTCAAAATAAAGGAAAAGATCAGCGGTCGTTTTGCAGATATCCTTAGCTGGATGTACCTTGCTACTGCGACTCTGCGTCGATATGATGCTGAAGGTCAGAGCAAGGAAGACCGCATCTTTTTTGACTGGGCAATGCAGTATGCATTTGCACAGATACAGGAGGCCTTTGATGCTATTTATCGAGAAATAAGAGTCCCGGGGTTATCATGGGTGTTCCGTGGTCCTATCGCTCTGTGGTCTCGTATGAATCGCATTGGTACAATGCCATCTGATAAATTGGGGCACAAACTGGCCCAGGCTATGCAACAACGCGGCGCCCAACGTGACCGAATTACGGATGGGATTTATATCCCCAAAGATAGGAATGAAGCTTTGGGCCGTTATGAACATGCTATGGAGCTGATCGAAAAAGCTCAGCCGGTGTATAAAAAAGTTCATATAGCAACCAGGAAAAAAGAGCTCCCGAAGACGCAGCCTCGGTTTGTCATTGATCAGGCCCTGGAAAAGGGAATTCTGAGTAAAGAAGAAGCCGAGATACTTCGGAAAGCAGAGGATGCACGTGTTGATGCTGTTCAGGTTGACGAGTTCACCCTTGAGGAGTATCAAAACCAGACACCTTACAGGCCTAAAAAGAAGGAAAGCGTCAAGCATGAAGAAATGCCAAAGTAATTTCCCCGTTACATGAGCGTAAGCCCTGTCAGCAACTGGCAGGGCTTTTTTATTTTCCCCGCGTTTGATAAAGTTCTTAACTCCAATCCATATAAGTTATTTATCCTTTGAAAATTAACTTATATAGAATTATATTCTTTTTAGAATATTTAATTAAAAATAAAAAACTATTGGGTCGTGGCTGACTTGGATCGCATTGACAGAAAGATATTAGCAATCCTACAAGAGGATGGGCGAATTCCAAATAATAAATTAGCCGAAAAAATTGGACTGACGACCACTCCTACACTGGAGCGGGTTAAAAGATTAGAACGGGAGGGCATCATCAAGGGATATAGGGCACAAATAGATGCGGAAGCTGTGGATCGCGGCTTGGTTGTGTTCTGTTCGCTTCGGCTGGCGGTGCATCAGATGCATACGCTTAACGAGGTATGTGAAGAAATTGATAAGATGCCTGAAATACAAGCTTGTTATCACATTACGGGAGATGCTGATTTTTTACTTAAAATTGTTGTCAAAGATACCCGGGCCTACGAAAATTTTATGCATAACAAATTAACGCGGCTTCCAGGTATTGAGCGTATCTACAGCAATATTGTTTTATCTACAAAGAAAGAAAATTATCAGATACCTATTGAGGAAAACCATGAAGACGACTAACCCAAACTATAGTATGGAAACGGAAACGGTTCACGCTGATCATCCCCTTAATGATCCATTTAGATCGCATGTGATGCCCATTTATCAGACCTCTACCTTCGCTTTTGATTCGGTTGAGTCCGGCCGGAAGTTTTTTGCACATGAAGAGGGGGGTGCTAGCCACTCTTATACCCGTTTGGGAAACCCCACCACCGATCGCCTGGAAGATGCTTTAGCCAAGCTTGAAGGGGGGGAGCTCTATGAATCCGAAAATATCAAAGCCATGGCTTTTGGTAGCGGTATGGCAGCAATTTCTACAGCCCTCATAGCGATAGCTAATCAAGGGTCGGTAGTGGCACAACATACTCTTTATGGATGTACCGGGCAGTTCTTAAAAGAAGAAGCCCCGGAATTGGGAATCGAAACTCATTTTGTGGATTTGAATGATTTAGGTGCATTGGAAAAACTTTTAGAGCAGGATCCCAATGTAAAGGTTATTTACGGGGAGACCATGGCTAATCCCACAATGGAGGTTTGTAATATTCCCGCGGTAGCCGAGCTTGCTCGAGCTTATGATATCCTCTTTTTAATTGATAACACATTCGCCTCCCCATATCACGTGCGTCCGCTTGAACTTGGGGCCGATATGGTGCTGCATTCCACCACAAAATATCTTAATGGTCACGGAACCCTTATTGGCGGAGCTTTGGTTGCGTCCGAGACATTAATCCAAGAGCATAATCTGCCGGTTTTTCGAAAAAACTTGGGCGGTATTTTGGGGCCATTTGAATCCTGGCTTAACTTAACCGGCCTAAAAACATTTGCGCTCAGGATGCAACGCCACGCCGAAAATGCCATGAAGGTTGCAGAATTTTTAAATCAACATGAAGCCGTCAGCAACGTATACTACCCGGGACTTGCTTCTCATGCGAATCATGCACTGGCCTCCGAATTTTTTGAGCAAGGCTATGGCGGCGTTCTCAGTTTTGAGCTGGCCGATGGTTTTGAAGCAGGCGTGCACCTTATGGATAATGTTCAACTCTGTACATTAGCTGTTAGCCTTGGAACTATCGATACCCTGATTCAGCATCCTGCGTCTATGACTCATTCTGTAATCGACGAAGAAAGCAGGTTACAGGCAGGCATTACTGATGGGTTGATACGACTGGCCGTAGGTATAGAGAATGTTGATGATATCATTGGGGATCTCAAGCAGGCTCTTGAAAAATATGAGCCGGCAATGTTGACCTCTTGATAAGCTGTAACACAGCAAGATGTCTCTGACTGCCAATTAATTAACTTTCAATTATTGTAATGATCTAGCTTTATAAATCTTTCACAATAACATTTAACATGTTTTTGTTTAAAAATTTAAGGATTTATTTATATGCTAGTAAGGTATTGGATAGCCCGGTTTTAGGATGGCCGGGCCTTTAATTAATTATGTCTAATTATGATTGAAAGGATCAAGATGGGGATCGTGACGAATCCGGTTTTAAAGATAAAGGTATGCTTAGCATGGGGATTTCTTCTTATAGCTGCGGTTTCTGTGAGGGCTCAGCAACCGCCTTCCCCAACAGAAACCTTTGGCTTTCAACCGGGGGCTGATTATCAGTTGGCAGATTACGAAGAACTGTTGAATTATTATGACCTTCTGGATAAATCTTCCAAGCGTGTCAAAAAAATAGAGATTGGAAATACTGTACTTGGACGGCCAATGATTCTGCTGTTTATTTCATCCAAAAAGAATCTGAAGAAACTTGATAAATGGCGGAGTATAAGTGAAAAGTTAGCACGTGCCCGCATAAATGATCAAGAAGCCCGAAAGCTTTCTCAGGATGGTAAAGCGATTGTCTGGATTGACATGGGGCTGCATTCCAATGAGCTTGCACCGGGACAAATGGCCCCGGAATTAGCTTATCGGCTGGCTACGGATGAGTCAGCTGAGTATAAAAAAATCAGAGATAATGTTATTACCCTGATAATGCCAATGATGAATCCCGATGGCCTGGACATCATTGCGAGTTGGTATCGTAATCATATAGGCACTCCTTATGAGACGAGTGGTCCTCCCTGGCTCTTTCATCACTTTGTTGGACACGATAACAACCGGGATTGGTTTATGAACAACATGCCGGAAACCAGGCATGTGACTAAGATTTTGTATCGTGAATGGTTCCCGCAAATTGTATATAACCATCATCAGCCCGCTCCCTCATGGACTAAGATTTCGATTCCACCTTATGCGGATCCTGTAAATCCTAAAATACCTGCTGCCATTACCTCTGAGGTGAATGAGATCGGCTCTGCAATGGCTACTCGTTTTGCTCTAAAGGATATGCCCGGGGCGATTGCCGACAATTATTATACGATGTTCTGGAATGGAGGGGATCGTACAGTTCCCTATTATCACAATCAAGTTGGTATTTTAACCGAAGCCGCTCACAGAACGCCCACACCACGGTTTTATGATCCCGACTCATTGCCAAGCCATGTGGCAACCCGTATTCCCACTGATGGGACGGATATTTTTTATCCCTATCCCTGGAAAGGGGGAGCATCCCATTTCCGAGATGCGGTTGAATATACTTATACAGCCTCTATGGCGGTTTTGAATCTGGCGGCAAGTCAACGGTCAAAATATCTATATAATATTTATCGCATGGGCAGGGATGCGATAGAAAAGGGGGAGGCAGGCGATCCTTACGCTTACGTGGTTCCAGCCAAACAGTGGGATGACTGGGAGGCTAAGAATCTTGTTAATGTGCTTATGCGGGGGGGGGTAGAGATCCATCAGGCAACCAAAGACTTTGAAGTGAAGGGAACAGAATATGCTGCCGGATCTTATGTAATTTTCGCAGGACAAGCGTTTCGGCCGTATTTAATGGATTTGCTTGAAAAACAGGATTATCCTACACGAAGGCAGTATCCCGGCGGACCGCCTGAGACACCTTACGATCTGGCAGGTTGGACGCTTCCCATGCAAATGGGGATAACGGTGGATAGGATTGATCAGCCAGTTGATATGGATGTAAAAGAAGTAAATAAGCTGGTGAACACAGATAAGGGGCGATTACCCAGAGATAAGCCGGCATATGGATATCTCTTTGCTGATAAATCGAATGCGGCTGCCAAAGCGGTCAATACGCTGCTTAGACAGGGTAGATCGATATACCGAACCGCTTCTGCCCTTTCACTGGGCGGCCGATCTTTCCCGGCGGGATCCTGGGTGGTTGAAGGAACTGATTTTTCAGTCAACGGGGTTGCCGATACCCTGGGAGTGAATATTTATGGCTTGTCGGATAGACCCGATGTGAAAACTTCAAAAGTGACTTTGCCCAAAATAGGGTTGTACAAATCATGGGTTGCAAGCATGGATGAAGGCTGGACGCGCTGGTTGCTGAAACAATACCGTTTTGAAGTAGATACCCTGCATGATGCTGATATTAAGGGAAAAGATTTATCGCAATACTCTGGTATCATAATTCCATCACAGCGGGCCTCTTCAATTCTCAATGGATATTCAGTTCGGGAGATGCCGGAAAAATATACCGGGGGATTGGGGCTTAAAGGGGCGCTGGCACTCAAGGAATACACCGAAAACGGCGGTTCGCTTATCGCCTTTGATGCTGCCAGTGATTTTGTAATTGAACAATTTGGTTTGCCGGTCAGGAATGCGGTAAGCAGGCTAAACACTAACCAGTTTTTTATACCTGGCTCACTGATTCGCTCCGTAATTGATACAAAAAATCCACTTGCATATGGTATGCAGGATACGGTAGCTGTCTCCTTTAACCGAAGTTGCGCGTTTGAAATTGAAAAACAGCGGCGGAAAGGAGAGGGAGGGGTTGAAGATATTGAGCAAGCTCCGAAGGCCAGTGTAGATGTAATTGCGAGATATGCCGATTCCAATCTTTTGATGAGCGGCTGGGCGATGGGAGAAGAAAAATATATTGCCGGAAAACCGTCATTGGTCAGGATTCCGGTCGGGACCGGCCAAGTTGTACTGTTTGCATTTCGCCCCCAGTTCAGGGGCCAGCCGAGGGGAACCTACAAACTCATCTTTAATGCACTTTACAGAAGTACTATGGACTCGGGTACCGATGGAGACGGAGAATAATTACAGATGGTTTCCGTTGATTTGTTTTGAAAAGATGAGTTACATATTCCAGAAACTATTTTAAATCAGATGAAGATTACCAACGTAATATTTCCTCTTATTGTTCTCTTTAGTATAATCGGCTGTACACCCGAATCTGATGTATCTCAACATCGCCCCGACCACATCGTCATTGTGATCGAAGAGAATCACGGTTTTGACCAGGTTGTTGGAAATCCCAATGCTCCTTATATCAATACTTTGGTTGAGCAGGGGCTTTTGTTTACCGATTCACATGGGGTAGCACATCCTAGTCAGCCAAATTATATCGCCTTGTTTTCCGGGTCCACACAAAATGTTACTAATGATCGTTGCCTGGAAGACGAAACACCTTATACAACATCAAACCTTGGAGATGAACTACTGAAAAGAGGTTTTTCCTTTGCCGGGTACTCTGAAACGATGCCGGAAAATGGATTTACCGGCTGTGGAGAGGGCGAAAGTGATTACTCGAACGGCAGTCCCTTATATGCCCGAAAGCACAATCCGTGGGTTGATTGGCAAGGTGATGGTCCCACAGGATTACCTGAGAGGACTAATCTTACATTCCAGGAGTTTCCTGATGATTTCACCAAGCTGCCAACGATATCATTTGTGATGCCCAATGAGGATAATGATATGCACAATGGCCCGGATTCACTAAGTATTAAGCGTGGTGATCATTGGCTGAAAAACAATATGGGATCTTATATAGAATGGGCTAAAACCCATAATAGCCTATTCATTCTTACTTTTGATGAGGATAATTTTACTCCCCAAAATCGTATCCCTACGCTGTTAGTTGGCCCGATGGTCAAATCCGGACGCTATGACTCCTATATTAATCACTACAACGTATTACGGACCATCGAGAAGTTATATGACCTTCCTAATTCGGGGCCGGCTACTGAAAAACCGATTAAGGGAATTTGGAAATAGGCTAAGGGTTTCATTCCATCGGGCTTGTTTGGCGTTCTCATGCACTCCACGACAAAATCAGCCGTGAGGAGCTAAGTAATTACCAGCCACCGCTGGCACCGCCGCCACCGGAGCCAAATCCGCCTCCGCCGCTAAATCCGCCAAAACCACCGCCGCCAAAACTTCCCCCGCTGGACCCGCCACCGAATCCACTGCCGCCCAACCAGATAAATCCGCCCGGTCCAAGGGTTCGCCGCTTGCGTCCACGCCGCCCGTTATTTTTACCTCCACCGCGTCGAGATGAAGAATAAATAACAAAAATGATGAACAGGATAAAGATGATAAAGGAAGCCGTATCATTCTTTTCCGAAGGGCGTTTCTTTGCCAGGTGCTCGGTATATTCGCCGCTGGCCAGTTGGATTAAAGCAGACGTAGCGCGATCCAAGCCCTCATAAAAGTTTCCTTTCTTAAAATTAGGACTGATTATTTCGCGAATAATACGACCTGCCATGATATCGGGGATAGCCCCTTCAAGTCCATATCCTACTTCTATGCGTATTTTATGGTCATCGCGGGCAACAACGATAAGAACGCCGTTATCCTTATTACCCTGCCACATCCTCCAGCTGTTGAACAGCTTGGTACTCACCTCTTCTATAGAATAGCCATCCAGGCTTTTCAGTGTTGCAATGGCAATCACTGTGGTAGTGGTGTCGCGGTAATTACGGAGCTTTGTTTCTAATTGCTGTTGCTCTCCACGGGTTAGCATATCGGCAAAATCGTTCACATGACCTACCGGCTCAGAGGGTAAATCCTGTGCTGCAATAATACCTGGAAGCAAAACAAGGTTGAAAAGAAGGCAATAAAATAATGAGACTGTTTTCTTATGGTTCTTGAAAAACATGCTATGGAAACCGTTAAGTGTGAATTTCAACTAGGAATTTGGATTGTTGTAACTAATTTCATCCGAAAGCTCGTTTGTATCGCCGCGTTCGTGGGGGAAAAGCTCAACAAGCTTTGTACCCACTTTCTGTATAGCTCGTGCGATGCCATTGGCAAAGGCCTCTTCTTTGAAGTGGTCTATGAGAATATTAAGTACGTCATTCCAGAAACCTTCTTCGACTTGCTTGTGAATGCCTTTCCCGGCGTATACCGCAGCTTTTTGGTCATCACTGGCAATATAGATGAGTACTCCGTTCTGTTGTTCCGTCTGATCCATACCCAGTTCATGAAAAATACGAGCGGCGCATACAAGAGGTTCTTTCTCACATTGGTCTTCTATATGTACACGTATCTCCCCGGAAGTCTTGTTTTCAGCTCTTTTTATAGCCTCAACAATTTGTTGCTCCTCTTTCTCGGTTAGAAATTTATTGGATGCCATCACCCTGTGGGTTTTAATTAAAATTAATGATCCGTCCTAGAAGTTTACTTCAGGTGCTTGCTGGGCTCCCTCTTCAGCTTGGAAATACGCTTTATCGTTAAATCCGAACAGGCCGGCAAAAAGATTTGTGGGAAATTTCTTGATGGCAGTATTATAGTTTTGTACAGATTCATTAAAGCGCTGTCGCTCGGTAGTAATACGATTCTCAGTACCTTCCAGTTGGACTTGCAAATCCCTGAAATTCTGGTTGGCTTTAAGTTCCGGGTACCTTTCAACCGTCACCATCAGCCGGGATAAAGCTCCTGAGAGCTGCTGCTGAGCTTGTTGAAATTGTTGTAGTTTCTGGGGGTTGTTCAGATCTGATGCAGAGACCTGTATGGATGTTGCTTTGCTCCGAGCTTCGATAACATTTGTTAATGTCTGTTGTTCGAAATTTGCCGCTCCTTTGACCGTATTGACCAAATTTGGAATTAAATCTGACCGTCGCTGATACTGGTTTTCCACCTGGGCCCAAGATTGATTTACATTCTGCTGCTTTTGTACGAGTCCGTTGTAGGAGTTAATCCCGAAAATGACAAGCAGAACAATTACGCCTAATCCGATGAGTGTCTTGATATTCATACTTTAACAGTTAATTCAAATTTAAAGTCCTAATATACGAAAGGTGTATAAAATAGGTACAAATTTTGATCTATTCATTATTCAGTGATTTTAAGACCAATTACTGATATAGATTTTTTGATCAGGGAGGAGTTCCCTATCTTTGAGCGAACTATTTCGAACAAGACTTTAGGAACTCTTGTCGCATAAATTTATTTATTTTGACCTGGATGATACGCTGCTCGATCATAGAGCAGCGGAAGTTTCGGCGCTGAGTGATGTTCATCGGGAATTTGAGGTGTTTACCAATACTTCTCCCCGTGACTTGACTGATACATACCATGAGGTAAACAGTGAACAGTGGGAAAAATACAGTCGAGGTGAAGTCACACGCCAACAATTGCAGCGTAATCGTTTTGAACAAACGCTTCAAAAACTGGATCTGGATGATAGCCGATACGAAGAAATCGGTTCTTACTATATGCAATGCTATCGTAAACACTGGAAGTGGATTGAAGGTGCGGAAGTGGCATATCAAAAGGTATCGCAGCATTTTCCCGTCGGTATTTTGACGAATGGATTTTCAGAAACACAGCAAAAAAAATTCGAGAAATTCGGTTTTTATAATTCGGCCCGGCATGTGGTAGTTTCTGAGGATGTGGGAGCATTGAAACCTGATCCCAGGGTTTTTAAACATGCTACAGATTTAGCGGGATATGATGCCGACCAAATTCTCTATGTCGGAGATTCATATACTTCGGATATCCAAGGAGGTGGATCATTTGGATGGAATACTGCCTGGTTCACGGAAAGCGGGTCGGAAGAACAGCAGGATCAAGCTGATTTTGTGTTTAGCAATTTTGAAAATTTATGTAAGTATCTAAGGTTATAGGGATATGGGGATTAACCATATGTTGGCATTCTCTGTGTCCATCCATCAATAAATTCATTATCAAATAAGATCTAACAATGTCACAAGCGACCATGCAGGAACCAAAAGTAACACTTGAACTGGCAAAAGATCATGGCCTTTCTGAGGAAGAATTTGAGAAGATAAAGGAATTTCTGGGACGTACCCCCACTTTTACTGAGTTGGGAGTTTATTCCGTGATGTGGAGCGAACACTGCTCATACAAAAATTCCATCTTGGAAATTAAAAAGCTGCCCAGTGAGGGCCCCCAGCTGCTCGTTGGAGCCGGGGAAGAGAATGCCGGGCTGGTCGATATTGGGGGCGGGCTTGGTTGCGTGTTTAAGGTTGAAAGCCATAACCATCCTTCTGCCATTGAGCCTTATGAAGGTGCTGCAACTGGGGTCGGTGGTATTCACCGGGATATTTTTACCATGGGTGCCCGACCCATTGCCAGTTTGAACTCTCTCCGGTTTGGGGATTTAGATACACCGCGGGTTCGGTTTCTGCTGGATGGGGTTGTCCGTGGTATTGCTGATTACGGTAATTCGTTCGGTGTCCCTGTTGTTGGCGGAGAAATCTATTTTGATGAGAAATATGAGGGTAACCCACTGGTTAATGCGATGAGTGTGGGCATCGTTAAAGAAGGCCAAACAGTGTCGGCTATTGCTAAAGGTTCCGGAAACCCGGTGATTATCGTAGGATCCGATACCGGTCGCGACGGTATTCATGGGGCAACATTTGCCTCGGAAGAAATTAGTGAAGAAAGTGAAGAAAAACGCCCGAGTGTCCAAGTGGGGGATCCCTTTTCAGAAAAACTGCTGCTTGAGGCAAGTCTTGAGGTCATTAAAAATGGCGGAGTTGTGGGTATGCAGGATATGGGTGCCGCAGGGATCAGTTGTTCCTCTTCTGAGATGAGTGCCAAAGGGAAATGCGGCATGCGCATCGATCTTGATAAAGTACCGGCACGAGAAGAAGGAATGACAGCTTATGAACTGTTACTGTCCGAAAGCCAGGAACGAATGCTCGTAGTTGCAGAAAGGGGACGGGAACAAGAAATTATTGATATTTATAAGAAGTGGGATCTCAATGCGGTTGTGATTGGTGAAGTCGTGGACAGCCCGAATGTCACCTATTACAAGGATGGCGAAGTTAAAGCAGATATCCCGGCTGATAGTTTGGTATTGGGAGGAGGAGCTCCGCAATACGTAAGGGAAACACAGAAGCCCGAATACCTCGAGGAAACCCAGTCGTTTGAAATAAGCGCTGTTGATCATCCTGTTGATCATGCTAGCATCGTTCAGCAGTTACTTTCATCGCCTAATATTGCATCTAAACAATGGGTTTACGAGCAGTATGACACGATGGTAAGAACAAATACTGTTAATGGGCCCGGGGCTTCTGATTCGGGGATTGTCCGTATCAAAGGGACTGACAAAGGACTGGCGGTCAAAACAGATTGCAATGGTCGTTATGTGTACTTGAATCCACGTCGCGGTGGCCAAATTGCCGTAGCCGAGGCTGCTCGGAATGTAGTTTGTAGTGGAGCTAAACCGATGGCAATTACGAACTGCCTTAACTTTGGGAATCCCTATAAGCCAGAAGTTTATTGGGTATTTAAGGAGGCTCTGGGCGGTATGGGAGATGCCTGTCGCAAATTCAATACTCCCGTTACCGGCGGAAACGTGAGCTTCTATAATGAGAATCCCAAAGGTTCCGTATTTCCAACGCCTGTTATAGGAATGCTGGGATTAATTGAAGATTTGGAAAACCACCGCATGACGCCCGGATTCAAAAAGGAATCGGATATCATTTATTATATCGGGGCTGAGCGCAAAGGGCTTGGGGGAAGTGAATATTTGCACACTATTCATGGCCTGACAACAGGGGATGCTCCCGAAATGGATCTGGATTTTGAAGCACGATTGCAATCGGTTTTGCTGTCCGCCATTCAGAAAAAAATGATTAATGCTGCGCATGACATATCGGATGGTGGTTTGGCAATCACGCTTGCAGAGATGGCAATTTTCTCGGGGAAAGGGGCCAAGGTTTCTGTGGATGATTTAGGCGGCAATATGCATGAGGTATTGTATAGCGAAGCCCAGTCGGGAGTTGTCGTTACCTGCAGGGAAGGTGAGGGTAATGCTTTAGAAGCACACTTGTCTGAGAATGAGATTCCCTTTACTACTTTGGGAACGGTCGAGGCCTCGGAAAATTTGGAGGTGGCAGGCTTGCTAAACCTTTCGATAGGGGATATGTGCTCTATTTATGAAAATGTGATTGACTCAGCAATGAAGAAAAAGTAGCTGGAAGATTGATAAATCATAGATGGCGGCCAGGTTCTGTAAGTTTAAAATGCGGTACTTAAAATCTCTTGAACGAAATTGAATCTATTTTGATTTGTGATGTAGTTGAATTGATTCAACCCTCCATATCCCTGTTTAATCCGAAGTAAAAGAATTTTTTATGATTGATAAGATTATTCTCATTGTAGGTGGTTCGGGCGGCATAGGAAGCGCCTGTGCCAGGGTGTTTGCTCGTGCTGGTGCAAGAGTGGTGTTGGCGGCAAGAAATCGGAGTAAAGCTGAAAAAGTCGCTGAAGAGATAAATGACAAGGGCGGGGAAGCGTATGTCATTGGTGTCGATGCGACTGACCTGGCATCAGTATCAAAGATGACTCGGGAAGTTATTGAAGATTTGGGCCCCATTGATGTGTTGGTCAATGCGTTCGGAACAGCGATTATACAGCCGCTCCTGGATATAAAGCCTTCGGATGCGAAAGAGATGCTGGATGTGAATATTTATGGTACATTCTTGGTTACACAATCCGTAGTGCGCTACATGGCTACTGAGAAGAAGGGAAGGGTTATTATGTTTCCCGGCAGTGTCGGTAAATATCCTATGAAGAATTCTTCGATTTACGCTGCATCAAAGTTTGCTGTTACAGGATTTACCAAATCTCTGACTGAAGAGCATAAGCGAAGCGGAATCAAATTCACGTTGTTGCATCTTGGTGGTGTTGATACTCCGATGTGGGATAATCCAAATGTAGACATGCGGGTACAGAAAGAAAAAATGTTATCTACTGAAGAAGTAGCCAAGGCTGTCTATTATGCAGCAAATCAACCTGATAATTCAGTATTAAATGAGATTGTAATTCAGCCTGAATCACACCAAATGGTATAGAAAATAAAGGGCCGGAAGTTGCTAGGAAAGCACTAGAAACTGGTACCTTCTCTTTCCCTCATATATCCTTCCATAGCCATTTTTCTTCCCATATCATCATAATCCTTAATCTCTTTAGGAGCGAATGTTCCTAAACCATCTACGTAACGGTTATACATACAAAAAGTCGCAGCGATGAGTACGGTATCATGAATCTCACGGTCGGTAGCACCGGCTCCTTTGGCATTTTCGATATCGTCCTTGGTTACTTCTCTTCCGCTTTTTTGAACCTTTTTGGCAATATCCAACAGTGATCGAAGCTTGGTTGAGATATCCGTTTTTTCAAAATCATTTTTGATGTCGTCTATCAATGACAAATCCCCTCCAAAATGGTGAGCGGCTGAAGCCCCGTGTGAGGTATGGCAAAAATGACATTTGTTCTGATAAGAAACATAGGACGCAATCATTTCTCGTTCACCTTTGGTCAGTGTAGAGGGGCCCTGCAAGAGTATTTCAGCTAGTTGGAGTAATGGTTTAGCTGTTTTAGGGCTATATTCAAGTAGTCCGACGATTCCCGGGAAATCATTTCCTATATCAATATATGCCATAGCAGTATCTTGTTTATTAAATAATGTAAGAAATGCTATTTACGTTTTTAGTTGGTTAAGATCAAACGTAAGAAAAGAATTATAACGGTCATTGCGACACGTAAACAGCAAACAAAACTGCCTTCCGGTTTTCATTGAAATGGAAGGCAGTTTTATTCGAAATTATAAAAAGTAGTTTCAAATATTATTATTCGACATTTGCCGTTTGTCTAATGGCCGGACATTTGTCCATCGCTGATTTAATTGAACGCTTGATAATGTCGATTCCTTCCTCGATATGCTCTTTCTTAACAGTTAGCGGCGGACGGAAACGTATCGTTTTGGTACCACAGGACAAAATCATCAAGTTATTCTTAAGGCACTCTTTGATCACTTCATTTCTAGAGTGTGTATCCGGCAAGTCAATAGCGCAAAACAGGCCTTTACCCCTGGGATTGCTGATATATTCATAGTTTTCTGAAAGCTTTTGAATTTTTTCTTGAAGATAATTTCCAACTGTAGCTGCATTTTCAACAAGATTTTCTTCTTCAATCACTTCCAGAATGCGTCCGAATCGAACCATATCAACAAGATTCCCGCCCCATGTAGAGTTAATGCGTGACGAGACATTAAAACAGTTTGTTTCAATATCATCAATACGGGTACCGGCCAGTATTCCGCACACTTGTGCTTTTTTACCGAAGGCAAGGATGTCAGGTTTAACATAATGTTCATGGGCCCAGAATTTTCCGGTTAATCCGACACCGGTTTGAACTTCATCATAAATAAGCAGAGCCTCATGTTTGTCCGCAAGCTCGCGAAGTGCCTGGTGAAATTCCAGTCGAAAATGATTGTCGCCGCCCTCACCCTGGATGGGTTCGATTATGATACAGGCGATTTCATCTTTATACATCTCAAAAAACTTTTCAGCCTGTGCAATAGCTAATTCCTCTTGTTCAATCGTTTTCCGAATATTTTCATCCGTAGCGGGAAAAGTCATAGCCGGTGAAATTATCCGCGGCCAGTCAAATTTTGGGAAATACTTGACCTTGTTGGGGTCGGTGTTGGTTAGCGACATGGTATATCCCGAGCGGCCGTGGAATGCTTTTTCAAAATGGAGAACCTTGTGCCCTTTTTCCTGGCGATATCCCTTCTCAAAATTTTTCTGGACCTTCCAGTCGAATGCCACTTTTAGGGCATTTTCAACAGCCAGGGCGCCCCCGGAAATGAAAAATGTATGTGGCAAATAGTCCGGAATTCCGATTCTATCGAAATTATCAACAAACTCAGCCATTTCTTCGGTATATACATCGGAGTTTGAAGGTTTGTTGAGGGCTATTTTACCAATTTTATTTCTGAATTCCTCATTTGCAATCCGGGGATGATTCATGCCCAGTGGGTTGGAGGCAAAAAAAGTAAAGAAATCGAGATAACGCTGACCATTTTTCGCATCATATAAATAAGGCGTTTCGCTTTTTTCTAAATCGAGAACAATATCATACCCGTCCGTGAGGATATGTTTATTTAGTATTTTGTGAACTTGTGCGGCAGATACCTTATTTGTGGTGGACATAATCCTCCTTTAAAGATTAGAAATTCAAATTTTGCGGTAGTTTTATTACCAGGTAAGAAATTTGAATTTACTATTGACAAGTACCCATGTCAAGCCTTATTATAGGTGACTCACATCGCGGGGTGGAGCAGTTGGTAGCTCGTCGGGCTCATAACCCGAAGGTCGCAGGTTCGAATCCTGCCCCCGCCACTACTCAAAGCGGCTTTCTGGAATCAGGCAAGCCGCTTTTTTTATTTAAGAGAGGCACTAAACAATGTATACTGTCTACGCACTTTACTCCCCAAAT
>JASFMR010000035.1:0-32433 GCA_050117475.1 Balneolaceae bacterium
CTTGCCCGCCGTTCATTTCAACCCTACCAAAAAAATACCACGACCGGTGATCCAAGAGCGTTATGAAGATGAGATAAACAGTATGTACGAAGAAGCCGGGGAAAAAGTAAAAACGGCTGATTAACGGAGGCTTCAGAGCCAATTTTGAACATAAAATAATTATTCATGTCGACCTCAAAATATTCAATCGAGAAAGTTGCAGTACTCGGATCAGGAACGATGGGCAGCCAAATAGCAGCGCACTGTGTAAATGCGGGCCTTCAAGTATGGTTGCTCGATCTAAAAGATACTGAGAGCGAAAATCCCAATCGACAGGTACTCGAAAACATTAAGAAGCTGAAAAAAATGACTCCCGCTCCGTTGGGATTACCCGAGTACGCCGATCAAATACAACCGGGTAATTTTACGGATAACATTGATGTTTTGAAGGAGGTAGACTGGATTTGTGAAGCTATCGTCGAAAAAATGGATATTAAAAAGAAGATGATGGACAAGATCCAGAAATTCCGGAAGCCGGGAGCGATCGTTAGTTCTAATACGTCGGGACTGCCCATTGGAAAGATATGTGAGGATTGTACCACAGAATTTAAAAATCATTTTTTGGGGACACACTTTTTCAATCCTCCTCGATACATGAAGTTAGTTGAAATAATTCCCACCGACGATACGTCAGAAGAGGTGACTGGCTATATGGTGAAGTTCTGTGAAAAAGAGCTCGGCAAAGGGGTCGTTCGCTGTAAGGATACACCTAATTTTATTGCGAACCGTATTGGTGTTTTCTCTATGGCTAGCATGATGCCCTACTTTTTTAATGGTAATTTCCGTGCAGAAGAAATTGATTTTTTGACGGGTACTTTGACAGGATATTCAAAAGCAGCAACATTTCGGACGGCGGATATGGCGGGATTGGATGTGATAAATCATGTCGCTCAAAATTTATATCCTTCGATACCGAATGATGAACGTCGGGAGGTTTTTCAACTACCGGAAGAGTTCAAAAAAATGATTGAACAGCACAAATTCGGTAACAAAACCGGAGAAGGTTTTTACAAGAAAATATCGACCCGGGACGGCAAGGAATATAAGGTTATTAATCCCAACACATTGAATTATGAATCTCAGGTTTCGCCTGATTTTGAAAGTGCTGAGGAGGCCCAAAGGAAATTTTCGGTGCCTGTAGAGCGTCTTCGATATCTGGTGGATCAGGATGGGTTGGCCGGCGATTTTTTATGGGAAATTCATCGGGACCTGTTGCTTTATGCTGCCAATCGTATTCCCGAAATTTCGGATTCGGTAGAAGCTATTGATCGCGCGATGAAATGGGGCTTCAACTGGGAACTCGGACCCTTTGAGCGTTGGGATGCTATAGGAGTCGAGAATTCCGTAAAAAGAATGCAAAAAGAAGGATATAATGTTCCCGAATCTGTTTTGGATATGCTTGATAGCGGCCGCAAGAATTTCTATGACAAGGAAGAAGGTACTGTTTACAATCTAGCCACGGGAAGAGTAGAGCAGCTAACACCGCCGGCCGAAGGAACTATCCAGTTATCAGCGCTTCGTTCAGAAGATAAAGAGGTAATCGGCAATGAATCGGCAGGTTTATATGACCTGGGCGACGGTATTGCATTATTTGAGTTTCGCACCAGGAAACATACTCTCGGTTTTGGGTTAATTCAGTCACTGGCAGAAGCGTGTCAGATTGTGAGGGATCAATTTGACGGCATGGTTATTAGTCACGATGGCGATAATTTTACATATGGGGCTAACCTGATGGAAGCTATGCAGATCTGGCAGCAAGGCGATAAAGAACGCGTTAAGGCCGGGGCCAGGAATTTTCAGGATGTGGTTGTGGGATTGCGTTATCAGCCTTTCCCGATTGTCGTGGCCCCCTTCGGACGTACGCTTGGCGGCGGTGTCGAGTTTGTTCTTCGTGCGGATAAAGTGGTCGCTCATCATGAACTGTATGCCGGTATGGTGGAGGTGGGTGTTGGGCTGCTTCCCGCCGGGGGAGGCACAACAGAAATGCTTCACCGGGTGATGCAGCAGATTATTGAGGACGAACAGGTGGACCCTATTCCCAACATTAAAGACATATTCAAAACTATTGGTATGGCAAAAGTTTCGGATGGAGCGCCCAAGGCGAAACAATTGGGTTTTCTCCGTGATTCAGATTCTATCATCATGAACCGGGATCTGTTGATTGCCAATGCTAAGGGTGAGGCAAAACGGATGGCGGAGGCAGGGTACCATCCTCCTCAAAAACCGCAAATAAAGGTATTGGGAAAGCGATTGTTAAGCTCACTAAAGCTAATGTTATATATCATGCATGAAGCTAATTTTATTACCGATTATGATAAGGTTGTGGCTGAAAAAGTAGCATGGGTGATGAGTGGGGGGGATCTGAGTGAACCCCAGAATGTGCCGGAAGATTATATTTTGAAATTGGAGCGTGAGGCTTTTATGGAACTATTGGAGGATGAGCGAACCCATGCCCGTATTGAACACATGCTAAAAACAGGTAAACCGCTGAGAAACTAGTACAAATTCGTGAGTAATTAGCAGAAAGAATTAAGTAGACCTCTCACTAGTTCCAATATAGCAGAAGGAGATTGAAGAAGGAATTTCGACAATTTCTAAACATCGCAAGAGGTTCTTGTTATGAGCTGGAAACCCGACTTACGATATCTCAAAATTTGAATTATCTGGAAGTTGAGTT
The DNA here is from genome assembly GCA_050117475.1 of Balneolaceae bacterium. Taxonomy (GTDB): domain Bacteria; phylum Bacteroidota; class Rhodothermia; order Balneolales; family Balneolaceae; genus Fodinibius. Next base: position 2,717 of record JASFMR010000035.1, read on the forward strand.
ATTTGAAGAATTCAAAGAGTCGCTAATGGAAATAAAAAGGTGATTTATACTTTGAGTAAATCTGTGGAATAATACTTTATACTGATTAATTGATACTAAATACTATCTGCCATGAAAGAAGCCGTAATTGTAGCTGCAGCGCGTACGCCAACTGGAAAAGCGAATAGAGGATCTCTCAGGTTCACCCCCCCCGATACGCTGGGAGGAGAAATCATCAAGGCCCTGCTGGAACGGGCCCCGAATCTGCAGCCCGAGATGGTTGACGACGTGATTATGGGTTGTGCCTTTCCAGAAGCAGCCCAGGGATTGAATATAGCGCGGCAATGTGCAACACTGGGTGGATTGCCACCATCAGTCCCTGCCGCAACGGTGAACCGTTTTTGTTCTTCGGGCTTGCAGACTATTGCTCAGGCTGCAGAGCGGATTATGGTTGGAGGTGCCGATACTATCATAGCCGGTGGGGTGGAATCTATGTCAATGGTGCCGATGGGAGGATATGTTGTACGGCCGAATCCTGAACTCGTGGAAAATTATCCTGAAATTTATATTAACATGGGGCTGACGGCAGAAAACGTGGCCGAGAAATACGATATAAATCGTGAAGACCAGGACGCGTTTGCGTATCGCAGTCATCAGCGAGCGATCAAGGCTTGGGATGAAGGCTATTTTAAGGAACAGATCGTATCCATTAAGGTGAAAGAGAAAAAAGTTACGGCCAACGGTGAAGTCGAGAAACACGAATTTATGTTTGATACCGATGAAGGGCCACGGCGCGATACTTCTAAAGAAATCCTGGCAAAATTGAGGCCTGCTTTCAAGCAGGGAGGGACCGTAACAGCCGGTAATTCATCACAGATGAATGATGCAGCAGCTGGGGTTATAGTGATGAGTCGGGAAAGGGCGGAAGAACTGGAACTGATTCCAATGGCTCGATTTGTTGGTTTTTCAGTGGCCGGGGTCCCACCCGAGATAATGGGTATTGGCCCAGTAGAGGCGGTGCCAAAGGTGACCGGTCAAACGGGTATTGACCTCAATGAAATTGGCTTGATTGAATTAAACGAGGCTTTTGCCGCCCAGTCGGTAGCGGTAATTCGGGAATTGGGATTAGACGAAGATATAGTAAATATCAACGGCGGAGCCATAGCAATGGGCCATCCCCTTGGATGTACCGGTGCCAAGTTAACCACACAGATACTATACGATTTAAGGCGACTTAACAAACGATATGGAATGGTAACAATGTGTGTGGGCGGGGGCATGGGAGCCGCCGGCATTTTTGAGAACTTAAGCTAAATTGGTTTCCGTTTAATATAATTGTTGAATCTATGTTTACATCCGATACCTTAAAAGATGAAGTAATCCTGATAACCGGTGGTGGCAGTGGGTTGGGTTTGGCCATGGCCCAAAAGTTTGCTTCACTTGGGGCCGGGATTGCAATTTGTGGGCGCACAGAAGACAAGTTGATAGACGCGGCAATGGAAATTTCAGATGTGGCAGGAGATGAATCTCAGGTGGAACATTATGTGGGCGACGTACGGAATTATGAAAGAGTCAAAGCAATTGTTGAAGAGATAATTTCGGATTTTGGAACGATGACGGGGCTTGTTAATAATGCTGCCGGTAATTTTTTGTCAGCATCAGAGGACTTGACCCCCGGAGGGTTTAAGGCTATTGTGGATATTGTGTTGCACGGTTCTTTTAATTGCACCCATGTTTTTGGAAACTACCTCATAAACCAGAATAAAAAAGGTAATATCCTGAATATGGTTACTACTTACTCAGAGTCTACCGGGTCGGCCTTTGTCTTGCCATCTGCGTGTGCAAAAGCAGGGGTTTTGGCGATGACTCGATCACTTGCCTATGAGTGGGCGGCCTACGGTATCCGCTTAAATGCCATTGCCCCGGGACCATTTCCTACCGAGGGGGCGTGGTCCAGATTAGTGCCGGATGAGAGTTTCGAAGAACGATTTTTATCAAAAATTCCTGCCGGCCGATATGGCAACCATGAGGAACTGGCAAATCTTGCAACCTTTCTAATGTCTGATCTGGCGCCTTATATAACCGGTGAATGTGTGGTTATTGACGGGGGTGAGCGGCTGGCCGCCGGTCAATTTAACTTCATTGATCGACTGGCTCCAAGAGATAAGTTGAAACAATTTTTTAAAATGATGCATGAGAAGAGTGGATGATTTGAAGCTTCAGCCGACAATTGATTTTGCTAAAATGAAGTAAATTTCAAGCGGAGATAAGACAGTTAGCTTATTGCTAAATCCGGGCCAGCCGTTTTTTAATTTTATCCATTGTTTTGGTCAGTTCCAGCAGATGGTAGCCATTATAAATGGTGGGTCTCTTTAACTGGATGGACTTAATAAATTCCATAGCCGATAACTCTGCAGCTTTGGAAGCATCAAATGATTGGCGATTAAAAAACAGGTGTCCATTTTCATTTTCTTCTCCCTGCCTAACGGTTTGTTTCAGAACGTCACAATCAAGGATGAAGTTATTATTTGCTGCCAGACGATGATGATTATTCCGAGATGAGGCGGTATTTATATAAATGTTGGCAGTGGCCCCGCTGTCGAACCGGAGAAACATATGCAGGGCATATAATGTGCCAGTAGAAAGTTCAATGGTTTTTAAGTCAATATGGTAGACGGTTCCATTTATCCAGCGAAGGCAGAAAGCGAGTTCGTCTATCCAGTAGTAATTGAAATCGTGGCTGGATTCCATATACTCTGAATAGTTGAGCTCACGAGAAATATGGATAAACGATGGTTTGGATATTTTTTTTGCCATCCATTTTGATGCGGGCGCCAGTGTGGGCCAGTGTGAGAATTGTAACAAGACATTTGATTCCTGGGCAGCATGGTAAACCTTTTCGACCAGTGAAGAATTTGTCGGTAGAGGTGCAACCAGGAATGTATGATAACCCGTTTTTACAGCCTTGATAAGATTTTCTAACCCGTTATCACTTTCGTCAAGTAGAAAACAGGCATCAACATCGCCTATTTCTTTAATCCTTGCAGCGATAGCCACTTCAGAAACCGATCGATGCGGCCTGAGGTGTTTCTCCCATGCAACTGCTCGTTCTGCCGGGCCTACAATCCCAACTTTCATAACTATAAAATTATCTTTGATTAATGATTCATAGTTATGAAATAGGGATCTATTTTCAAAACATATTCTTTGGTATGATATCGTAATTAGTCGGGCATAACCAGTGCAAGAATAAAATAGAGTAATACCGGACTGCCCCAGCCAAGGAAAGTACAGATCACAAAAATAATTCTGACAATGGTTGGATCCCAGCCAAGATATTCTGCGATACCGCCGCATACACCGGAAATCATTTTGTCAGTATGTGATTTCTTTAAACGAGCTCCCATATTGAATGTCACTTAAATTAGGTTTGTAGATGTTGGATTGATCTTACGAAAAGATCAGGTGGATGTTTCGGTAGATTTCAGGTTGAGATAGAATGAAAGTCCAAAGTAATAAAAGGGGAATATGAATGAGCTGTAAATTAACAGAGCGGGTGATTGGTCAAAAAAGTATACCAGTACAATGAGTTGCAAGGCAAAAATACTTCCCAGGGAAAGCGTCAATATCCTCAGGAAATGGGTTCGGGTCGGATATAAGAACTTCACTGGTAAAAAGGTTACTGCCGCAAATAGTAATAGAATTGCCGATGAAAATTCCAATGGAAGGTTCAAAAGATAAATATAGAAAACAACAATGTTCCAGTAAGAGGGAAATCCGAGAAAGAAATTGTCGTCGGTTTTAGCTTGCGTATTAGAGAAGCCGAATATGCTGGCGAAGGCGCATGCAAGGAGTACCCATATTGGGAGATGCATGGTAGCATAAATCCACAAGAGAGGGGCCACCGTCCAGGTGATAAAATCAATGATATTATCCATGAGCCCGCCATCGATATTCGGAGCGTTTAACTTGGTTTCTGCGAGTCGTGCCAGTGAGCCATCTATAGAATCAATGATTACCGTGATTGCCAGAACCCAAATAGCTTCGTGGAAAAACCCGTCATATGTTAAGATGATCGCCCAGAGCCCCAGGACAGCCCCTAAAGCAGTTAATACATGCACCCCATATGCTGCTATTCGTTTCACACGCCGTACATCCTATGTTTAAGTTTTCCTTCCCTTAGTTCCTCCTTAATAAAATAAAAAAAGCGGAACCTATGAAGCCCCGCTTTCTTCGTATGGGTACAAAATGGAATTATTTTACATTATTCTGCGCGCAAACTGCTAGGAATCTTGTTTCTCGGAAGGCAACCGGTACACAATCGGAAGTGAGTACTGGACTCTAACTGCTTTTCCACGTTGTCTTCCCGGTTTAAATTGGGCTTGTTTTATTACTCTCAGTGCTTCTTTGTCACAACCCGAGCCTATCCCTCGGATAATCTGGGGATCTTCGACCCCTCCTTGCTCGTTCACGATGAATTGGACAATCACTCTTCCCTCGACATTATTTTCCTTGGCTTCTTTTGGGTAGTTGATCTTTTTTGCCAGGGGGGCCAATCCACCTACAAGTTCGGGCATTTTTTCTACTGCTACGTAGAAATCGTTATCTTGCTCGGTATCTTTATTCTTTTCAAGATTGAGTTCCTCGTCAGACAGTAAATCGGAAAAAGCTTTAGCAGGGTTGAGAATTTCCATTTCGATCACCCCGTTTTTTCCGGATTGGCCGTACTTGTCGATCGCTTTTTTCCCCTTTAGAACATTGATTGATTTTATATATTTGGTTTTAAGTCTGGATAGTTTGGAAATGTTAGGCTTGCTGTTTTCCCAGTTTTCCCCATTGACAATATAGAGGAGCTTTGTACCGTGGGATCGTTGTTGCATCTCCGATTGTGCCTGCTTTAACTCGGTGTTTGTAATACCATTTTCTTGCATATCGCTACAGGCCATAGTAATTACAACCAAGCATGCGAAAAGCAGTGTTAGCAGAAAACTGGTTCGAAACTTCGTAGTAAAGGTATTTTGATCAGACATAAGTTGAATGCGTTTTTTGAGAGTAGAAGGTTTAACAGCCATACTCATGGCTAATGTGGTTTTGTGTTCTCTTTCAGCTAGTGTATAGAGCAATGAGGCATATTGCTTTTTAGAGAATTCATTGCTTGCCAATACCTCACCGTCACAAGTAATTTCCCTGTATTCCTGGCTGGATTTATATAGGTAATGTGCCAGGGGATGAACCCAAAAGAATGCCCTGACAATTGTCAGTATTCCGTTAAGCAGGAAATCCCGATGCTTGATATGCATAAGTTCATGTTGAACAGCCATGGCAAGGGCTTTGGGGTTTTTCTGCAGGTCGGCGGGAATTACAATTTTTGTACCTGGCCAGCCGTAGGTAAATGGAATTTGTGTGTCCTTGCTAAATGCGATGAGTGAAGTATCACCAGTCAGATTTAGATCTGTGAGCCCGGAGATCGGTATAAATTTCAGATGGTGTTCAAGATTTTTTAAATGAAGCATATTCTGCAACATTTTAAAAAGCAGGAATACTGACCCGGCGACAAGTAAAAAGCCGGAAATACCTATTAGAAACATGGGGTCGGTTAACATGGCCCCCAAGGATTGTCGGGGGGATGCCGGGGAAACGGTAATCGGATTCTGGATGACTATAAATTTAGCAGCGGCTATTTCAGCTGAATGGTTGAGCTTACTAATGAGTGAGGTCAGGTAAGATCCAAGAATTCCTGCCGGGAGTGTAAGCAAAAGAGCTACCCTGCTATGATATTGATAGACAGGGGGAAACCTATCCGAATTGTGCAGAATAGCAGTTATTGGAACTGCGATTACGGTCCAGATGAACAGTGGGAACCAAAAATGTTCAAGCAATAAACCTCCAAAATTTTTCAAAATATGGTTGAATTCAATCATTGTTCATTCCTCCATTTGATCGATCATCCTCTTGATTTCATCGAATTCCCGGGCAGTTATATCTTTGCTTTTGACCAACGTTTGCACAAGCTCTTTGGGTGAACCCTTGAATACCTTTTTTATCAAATCCCTGACCAGGTTAGAACGGACCGATTCGGGCTCTCGGGCCGGACTGTAAACATAGGTAACCCCCTCTTTTCGATATTTCAGGTACCCTTTATCAGCAAGATTTTTCATGACGGTCATTATGGTCGTATAGGCCACTTCGCGGTTTTCCAGGATACACTTTCTGACATCTTTGACGGTAGCTTCACCCATATCCCATACATGGTGCAGGACTTCCATTTCGGTTTCACCCAGCGGTGTTAGTGATTTTTTCATAACTAGCTTATAAATATTACCATTGTCTTAATCAACTAGTACTAATATAGTAGTATTAATACACAAGTCAAATAATCAATCAGGTTTTCTAAAGAAAATTTTTTACAGCGTCGACAGCTTCTTCGGCCGTATTAACCACTTTGGGCTCAAGAGAGGTTAGTTCCTTGATAAAGGCGAGGGCAGCGTCTGTCTGGTTTAGTAAAACGACTGGTTTACCTGCTTTTAAGGACAGCATAATTTCTGATGTTGTTCCCAAACCAGAACCACAGGCGATTACAACATCAGAAGAAAGAACATTGATATTGTTTCGTGCACTCCCCATGCCGGTACAGATGGGAATATCCAAATATGCTGAAGCCTCTTCTCGTTTTGCAGAAGGTAAAATCCCAATTGTTAGCCCACCTGCACTTTGTGCTCCCTTCGAAGCGGCATTCATTACTCCAACATTTCTACCGCCCGTAAGCAGGGCCCATTTCTGTCTGGCTATAAGGGAGCCAAGCTTTTCTGCCAATGTTATGTCCTGTTTTGTTGCCCCATCTCCGGGTCCCATTACTCCGATGATTTTTTTTGCCATACCAGAAATGATTTTTGGAACTAAGTGATCATTAAACCAATTGCAGAAATAGAGTTCAAATTAAAGGAATTCAAGAGTAATGTCGCATAGAAAATTTTTAAAGCCAATCGAGGAGAATATTAATCGTTCGGAATTATCCAGATATAAAAAGGCTGTTTTTGTTCTTCATGATCAGCTTAACTTGAATGTTTGGCCTGAGTGGATTCGCAAAGAAAAACCATTATTGGTTTTTATCGAGTCCGAGGCTAAGCACCGTGAGCTCCCGTACCACAAAAAAAAACTTACCTATGTGATTAGCTCGATGCGACATTTTGCACTGCAGTGTAAAGAAGAGGGATTCTCAATTCTTTATCATTCAACCGAAAACCATTATCGGGAAGGACTCATGGAGCTGATTGAGGTGTCGCCGGATTTGCAGGTAAGTTATATGACCCCATCAGAGTGGGACAGCAGGGGGCGTCTTCAAAATCTGAGAGAAGATTTCCCTCATCAAGTTTCTGAGATCCCCAATAAATTCTTTATTGCCGAACCGGACAACTGGAAGGGGAATATCAACCCCGGCTACCGCATGGAATATTTTTATCGAGAAATGCGGAGAAAAACCGGATATCTGATGAATGGCGACCAACCGCTGGGAGGAGAGTGGAATTATGACGACCAAAACCGGGAGCCTCTGCCGGAGGGATTGCTTATGCCGGAAGTAAGTACTATTGAACCTGACGAAGTTACAAGGGAAGTAATGGACATGGTTGAAACAACATTTGGCTCACACTTCGGAACGTTGGAAGATTTTCGGTATGCGGTAACCAGGAAACAAGCAGTGGATCTTTTGGAGGAGTTTATCGATGAGCGGCTGGCAAATTTTGGCCCATATGAGGATGCCATGGCACTTGGCCAGACGTTTTTGTTCCACAGCAATTTGTCTCTTTACCTGAATAATGGACTTTTATTGCCTTCGGAAATCTGTGATAGGGCAATTAAAGCATACGAGGATGGAATAGCACCTCTGAATTCGGTAGAGGGATTAATAAGACAGTTGATCGGGTGGAGGGAGTTTGTGCGTGTTTATTATGAGGCAATGATGCCGGCGGTCAGAGATACAAATTTCATGAATTTTGATGAATCGTTGCCTGAAGTGTATTGGTCGGGCCAAACCAAAATGCAGTGTGTGCAGCAAAGTCTGAAACCTGTTCTTGAGCAAGGCTATTCACACCATATCCAGCGTCTGATGGTACTTAGCAATTTCAGTAATCTCACCAAGACGGATCCCAGGGAACTCAACCGGTGGTTTTGGCTAGCGTATGCCGATGCATACGAGTGGGTGGTACTGCCGAATGTGCTGGGAATGTCAACATTTGCTGACGGTGGGGTATTAGCTTCTAAGCCGTATGTAAGCAGTGGCAATTATATCAACAAGATGAGCAATTACTGCAACTCATGTAAATATAATGTTAATCAAAAGACCGGGGTTGATGCATGTCCGTTTAATTATCTTTTTTGGAATTTTGTTAATGAACAGCGTGAAGTCTTTATGCGGAGCGGCAGGAACAGTTTCATGATAAATATGTTTGACAAAAAAGCAGAAGACGAACAAACAGCCATCAAAGAGTCATCAAAAAAATATCTTGATTCGTTACCAAGATCTAAATCCCGGGCTTAAAGGAGCATTAGTGCAGCATTCTGCCCCCCACAGTTGGATATTTGTCATGTTACTCGGAGCAACCATAATAATTTTGTAAATTACTTAGTTAAGTTATAGTAAACCCAAAGAGAGGGCTTATGAGATCTTATTTATTCAGTTTTTTGATACTCTTGCTAATCGTTGGCTGTGCTTCCAGTGGCCAAGTAAGCGGAACCAAAAGTGGCAATAAAACCAAGTCGTCTGATATTTCAGTAAGGAATCCCAGTATTTCTTTAGCTGATTATTTGAGAAGGGTTCCCGGCGTTCAAGTATTTGGTGACGGTTCCAGTGCCCAGGTGATGGTAAGAGGAGCTATGTCTGTCCATGGCAATACATCTCCGTTATTTGTAGTTGACGGAACACGTATAGGTAGAGATTTTTCCCGGGTACAAAGTATGATACCGGTCAATACCATTGACAGGATCAGGGTACTGAAAGGGGTCGATGCTTCCAGCGCCTATGGCATGGAGGGAAGTGCCGGGGTCATTGTGATCAAAACTAAGAGCTAGCATAAAATTTTACAGTGTAGGCTTTTCACCCTATGTAATAGTATATGAAAATTTACCTTCCTCAATTTCCTGCTTTTGCACTTCTTTATCATGTTATCTCTATTACCGCCGGTATTTTTGGTTGTGCCTATGATTTGAACTGAGCTATTTTGTGCCCAATAAACTGAACCAAGTTGAACTTCTCGCCTGGGGTTCTTTGCTGCGTCTCTTACATAATTCTAAATTTTGCTTCGGTCGTGAGGAAGGTGAAAATTGCGGGAACAAGATTAAGTTGCATAACATGATATGAGGCTTATTTTGAATCCAGATCCGTAGTATTCGCAATGAAAACTAGTTCTGTATGATTAAGAAAATAACGGCTTTTACATTAATCTTAATATCGTGCACTACAGTAGGATGGGCGCAAACCCCGAATTGGGCATTGGGGCCTTTTAAAAGGCCTGATGGGGTTAACCCAATCATTACTCCCAATGAAGAGTCTACCTTTTATTGTCCAATGCGAGATACCCTTGTGCATTGGGAGGCTATGTCGACTTTTAATCCGGGTGCAGTTGTAAAAGGCGGTAAGGTCTATGTGTTGTACCGGGCCGAAGACAAACTGGGCGAAATGAGAATAGGGGGACATACTTCCAGAATTGGTATGGCCGTATCGGGTAATGGCTTGAACTTTAAGCGGCGTAAGGAGCCTGTCCTTTATCCCCGAAGCGATAACCAGAAAAAGTATGAGTGGCCCGGTGGTTGTGAAGATCCGCGAATTGTTGAAACCGGTGATGGACGTTATGTCATGACATATACACAATGGAACCACAAAACGCCTCGCCTAAGCATAGCAACCTCAAAAAATCTTAAAGACTGGGATAAACACGGTCCGGCGTTTGAGCAAGCCTATGGTGGCAAGTATAACAATATGGATACAAAGTCAGGGGCTATTTTAACCCGTCGAAAGGGCAATCATTTGGTAGCAGCCAAGCTTGAAGGGAAATATTGGATGTATTGGGGGGTTCCCAGTATTCATCTTGCAACTTCGGATGACTTAATTAATTGGAAACCGGTAGAGGATGAACAGGGGAAACTGAAAGATGTATTAGTACCGAGGTCTGAACATTTTGATTCTTGGCTTGTTGAGGCCGGTCCACCGGCTCTGATAACAGAGCAGGGAATATTGGTCATCTACAATGCCGGTAATAGTGGGGCAGACGGTGATACGGACATTCCCGACAGTGTTTACACAGGCGGACAAGCCTTGTTTAATATCGATCATCCCGATAAGTTGCTTAAGCGGTTGGATAAGCCATTCATTCAACCTGAAAAAGATTTTGAAAAGTCAGGCCAGTATAAGAGTGGGACAACCTTTTTAGAAGGATTGGTTTATTTCAAAGATCGTTGGTTGATCTATTATGGTACGGCTGATTCTCGGGTCGGAGTGGTTGCCTGGAAACCATTTGAATAAGATGATTATGCAAGAGCGATGATGTCGTAAATATCAGGCTTATGACATCATATAACCTCAATCAGATTGTAATTCTATTATTTGTTCCGGGTGCAATCCCCGGAAATCATCAATAAGCAGGTGGCAACCTTCTAATTCATCGGGGGTGTGGGTAGTCATGACCCCAACAACCGCGGCTCCGGCTTGCAGGCCTGCACGTACCCCGGAAACAGAATCTTCAAAGACTATACAATTGCTGGCTTCCTTGCCCAGACGCTCGGAGGCTTTGAGATACACTTCAGGATCTGGTTTGCCCACATTCACATGAGAGGAATCCAACACTACCTCAAAATAGTCCTTAATAGAAAGCCGGGATAGGATATACTCTGCATTTTCTGCCGGGGCGGAAGTGGCTACCGCCATGGGGATATTGTAACTTTTCAGCTGCTCAAGGAAATCAAAAATACCGGCTACAGCATGGTCTTCGGGGGCAAAAAGATCCCGAAAAAGCTGCTCCTTTGCATCAGCCAGTTTTTCTATTTTTTGAAGGCCGATATCACCAAAAACTTCCGGTATCCATTCTTTATTGGTACGCCCGTATACCCGATTTTCCAGTAATTCTTCGGAGACATCCCGTTCATACCTTTCACAAAATATCTGAATCGCCCTTTTATGAGTAGGATTGCTGTGCACGATCACGCCGTCCATATCAAAAACGACGCCAATGGAATCTGACATTATAGATTCATTTAAATAATCTTTCGATTTAAATAGTCAGCAACAATAAGTAAAGTCAAATCATTTTCAAAATCGACAGTGCTTATTTTTGGGCAGTGGTGATTTATTTTGCAATTAAAAATGATCCTCGGAATTTCCATCCTCAATTTACTGTTGATGCCAAATCAACTTTCAATAGCCACTTTATGAAAAATATTAACAGCTATCGCGTTTTTAAAAGGAATGAAGCGGAACCGAGGAAGACCGGTGAATTTGTATTATACTGGATGCAGACTAATCATCGATTGCAATATAACTATGCATTGGAATATGCAGTAGGGTGGGCCAACAAGCTCAACAAGCCATTACTTATTTACGAGGAGCTAACCTGCAACTATAGATGGGCTTGTGATCGTTTTCACCGTTTTTACCTGGAGGGAATGAAAGAACATTTTGAAGAGACGAAAGGAAGTGATATTAATTACATTCCGTTTGTAGAGAAGGAAGTGGGTCAAAGCAAAAGATTTGTAGGCCAATTAATGGAGAGGGCCTGTTACATAGTCTCAGATGAATTTCCAGTATTCTTTATAAGAAGCCGAAACGAACAGTTAGGAGAAAATTTCGGAATCCCATTTGCTACGGTAGATTCAAATGGTTTGATTCCGTTGGGCGTTACAGATAAAGACCCCTACAGTGCTTATTTCTTCCGTAAGATTATGCAGAAGCATTTTTTGGAGTGTTTTACTCATCCACCAAAACAGAATCCGTTGGACGAGCTTGAGAATCGCAGCCACTGGCAGATACCGGATGCACTGTCCGATCAATATCAGCCGGTAGAAGATAGCCTTAATGATATTGAAAATGTTATCTCCGGTTTGGCTATTCGACATGATATCCCTGGCCTTGAGATTAAAGGAACACGACAAGCGGCACTTGGTAAATTGGGCCAGTTTATCAATTACGGATTGTTTGAATATGGTGACAAACGTAACGATCCGGATGAAAATAAGGTGAGTGGTTTAAGTCCGTGGCTGCATTTTGGTAAAATTTCGGAATATGAGGTCGTAAGGGCGGTGCTGGATCATCAGCCCGAGGATTGGGACCTTGGAAACATTACGTTCAATAATGGGTCCAGGGGCGGATTTTTTAACGGAGATTCGAATATTGACAAGTTTTTAGATGAAGTTATCACCTGGCGGGAGGTAGGTTTTCATTTTGCACACCATAGGCCGGATTACGCCGAGTTTGAATCGCTTCCGGATTGGGCGCTTGAGACACTTAATGAGCACAAAAGGGATCCTCGGGAATGGATCTATAGTTATGAAGAATTGGAACAATCACAAACACACGATGAAATTTGGAATGCTGCACAGACACAACTCAGGGAAGAGGGCATTATCCACAATTATCTTCGCATGTTGTGGGGGAAGAAAGTTATCGAATGGACACCCGACCCGGAAACAGCTTTGGAATACCTGATTGAGCTTAATAATCAATATGCGATTGACGGACGGGATCCCAACAGCTATTCGGGGATCTTCTGGTGTTTTGGCCGCTTCGACCGTGCCTGGCAGGAGCGCCGCGTCATTGGCAAAATTCGCTATATGACTAGTGAAAGTACTCGCAGAAAAGTTAAACTGAAACAATATCTGAATAAATATGGGCGCCAGGAATCATTGCTATAATAACGGTTAAATTGCTGGTTCTGAGATCAGACCTGTAAGGAATATTTATCGAATAAGGCACAAAACCGAGACTCCCTTCCAGTTTTTTGCATAATATCGTACAGATCAAGGTCTAAAGTTCTGCAACCAACTTTGTAACCAACCGGGCGAAATCTTCTTTACGGGTATCCGCGGCGGCTTTAACTTCATCGTGGTTGAGCTTTTCTTTGGTAACGCCGCAAGCCATATTGCTTATTAGTGAAATGGCAACAGTCTTAATCTTTAACCGAGCAGCCTCGAATAACTCAGGTGCCGTTGACATCCCGACTGCATCAGCCCCCATTCTTCGGAATGATCTGATCTCAGCCTTTGTCTCATAATTAGGACCGCTAACATACATATAAGTGCCGGTCTGGGTTACAAGACCGAGTTGAGCAGCTAGTTCCCTTGTCCTATCTGTCCATTTTTGGTGCAGATACCTGTGTTTTTTATACCCTCGAGGTGAAATAGCCAGATTGCTACGGATGATTCCCTCAATGACCATAAGATCACCGACCGAAAAGGAAGTATTGATGGCACCCGCGGCATTGGAAATGATTAGTTTTTTGGCGCCCAGCGCTTTGGCCAGGTATACTGGGATTGCGGTTTGCTCAAAAGAAAAACCCTCATAATGATGAAAACGTCCTGAAAAAGCCATTACAGGGCATTCCTTGACTTTTCCGAATACCAAGTGACCGTCATGTCCCTGAACGGATGTCACGGGCATTCCCGGGATATCGGAATAGGGGATCACCTTAGCATTGATGATTTGATCCGTAAAACTGCCCAAGCCCGAACCCAGGATTACAGCGGCTCCCAGATCGCTGGGAAGTTCCTGTTCAGATAGGTAACGGGTTATTTGATTCGTAAATTCGGGGACTGACATTTAGAGAGCTTCTATTTTATAACCTTGTTGCTCGTCATAATCTGTTAAATTGAAAAGGGGATGATGCGAATCATGATATCCCATTATGGTATATCCTTCCTCATATGCTTTTTGGGTGAGTTCTTTACGGGATTTCATGCTTTTTTTGGCATCAAAATCGTATTTAGCAGCAAATTTTCGATTCACTTCTCCTCGTGTTGCCAGCACATCTCCGGCCATCATATATTTTTGGTTCCCATCGTCATAAAGGAGTACCTGCGAAAACTCTGTATGACCCCCAATCTTTTGAACTGTAATTTCTGGATAGGGATGATCGTCCTCTTCCAAGAAATGGAGATTAGCTTTGGCATCCAAAAAATGAAGAAACTCAGTTTTCTCATCATCATAATACCGATCCCGGCCAATCACTTTTTCCCATCCTTGGCGCGAAACCCAAACATTGGCTTCGGGAAAGGTGAGCGCCCAATAGCCCTGGGAGTGTCCAGCTAATCCCCCGATATGATCGTAATGAAGATGGCTGACGAAAATGTCGGTTATTTCATATTCACTCAGGGAATGTAGTTCCAGATTTTTTTTGATTATGTCTGTGCTGGTGCCTTCGCCAAAATCACCGATACCCACATCAAACAGTATGTTTTGGCGATCGGTTTGAATAAGAAACGGATTGAGCGAAATCTTTAATGCTCCCTTGGCCGGCCGGTCGTTCCGATCAATACGATTAAATTTTTTATCCAGGCCCACACTGAATGTACCTTCATAAAGGGCTTTTGCAATTGTTTGGGTATGGATGCTATTCATATTTTAAATGGTTCTCAGGTATCGTATGTAAATTCAGAAATCAACATAGTTAAGCTTAGCTCTTTTACTTCTTGATTCCCATAAACTCTGATAAATTTATTCCTTGTTTTTATTCTCGTACTTTTCATAGGCTTCAATGATATCACGGACCAGTTTATGACGAACAACATCATTTTCATCCAGATAAACAAATGATATACCGTCTATATCCTGCAAAATCTGTTGGATAGAAATTAGTCCGGATTGCTGTTTGCGGGGAAGATCGGTTTGCGTGATATCTCCGGTGATGATTGCTCGACTATTAAAGCCTATACGTGTTAAAAACATCTTCATTTGCATGTTGGTAGCATTCTGGGCCTCATCCAAAATAACAAATGCATTATTGAGTGTGCGTCCCCGCATATAGGCCAGGGGAGCAATTTCAATAACATTCTTGGTTAACAGAAGTTCGAGCCGATCATACTCAATCATGTCTTCCAGAGCGTCATAAAGCGGCCGCAAATAGGGATCAATTTTTTCGCGTAAGTCGCCCGGTAAGAAGCCGAGTGTTTCTCCTGCTTCAACTGCGGGTCGGGCAAGGATAATCTTTTTAGCTTTTCGCTCTTTTAGTGCTTTAACAGCAAGGGCTACCGAAGTATATGTCTTACCGGTACCGGCGGGACCGATAGTGAATATAATGTCATTGAGAGCTGAAGATTTGACAATCTGTTTTTGCCCTGGCGTCTTGGCAGTAATAGCTTCACCGGTATGCGTATTGAGAATGAAATCGCCGGTAACGGTAGTATCACGGAGAGGATTGGGTTTTTCTGCTTCCCTATCACTTTGTTTAAGGGCTAAAACCGTATCGACATCACTGTCCGTCAGATCCCCGTTTCGGGATGCCATTTTTTCCAACTCGTTGAAAATTTCAACAAGTTCTTCGCAATCTTTATCCGGTCCCGAAATTTTGATAATATTTCCCCGTACGGTAAGCTTTGAGTCTGGATAAGCATCATCCAGCTTTTTGAGATGCTCATCACGGAATCCCAGGATAATAACCGGCTCTACATCTTCAATTTGATAGGTGGTTTCGCTAATGGTCGATTGGTTTGCGATAAAAAACCTCTTTTTAATTCAGCCTTAAATAACAATAATAATGAAATTGTATGAAAATTCTGTAAAGGAACGATACGCGGTCATTTTTTTAAATATTTCCAGCTAGACCATCGTTCCTTTCCCTATTTTTGCCCTTTTAGTTAGGTTCTTGATGCGTTCAGGAATATTTTTCGCCTTGAAAACGGCGCTTCCTGCCACCAAAATATCGGCTCCTGACCGTGTTACTCTTTCGATATTCTCCAGGTTGATTCCCCCATCAACTTCTATTAAAAACCCGCCCCCTATTTCATCCCGGATTTTTGTTAGGTGTTGCAAGCGTTGATAAGTTGTTTCTATAAAAGATTGTCCTCCAAATCCCGGGTTAACGCTCATCACCAATACCAAGTCTACATCTGTTAGAATTGGCTCAATATTGTGAAGTGATGTGCCGGGATTTATGGCGACACCGGCCGTAATTCCATGTTGATGAATATTTTGAATGGTCCGGTGAAGATGGGGGCAAGCTTCCTGGTGGACCGTAATCTGATCAGCCCCGGCATCAACAAATACTTCAATATAATTGTCAGGATTCTCGATCATAAGGTGCACATCCAGGAAAGCATCCGTGCAGCTTGCCGCAGCCCGGACAAACTTGGGGCCGTAGCTGATATTGGGAACAAAATGTCCATCCATGATGTCGCAGTGAAGCCACTGTACATCAACTTTCATGCACTCCTCGATTTGTTTGCCTAGTTGGGTATAATCCGAGGCTAATAATGAAGGTGCTAAAATAGGGAGTTCGTATTCCATTTAACTACTGGTGTTTTACAGTATCTGGGGCGGCAACGTTAGTCGTGTCGATAATAGCCCCGGATTCATTTTCTTCTTTTACGTTAAACCGCTCAGAAACGATTAGTTTTAGAGATTCGCCTTCGACAATTTGGTTTTTATGCGGTTGATAATTGAGAATAACGTTGGCGGCGACTTTTTTGCTCGGCTGAAACCGAATTTCACCAACGCGGAGTCCCGCCTTCTGGAGTAATTGCTGTGCTTCGGAAAGGCGAAGCCCTTGTATGTCGGGGACCGTGACCATTTTTTCGCCCAAACCGTCGCTTACGGCGAGATCAACAACTGTGCCTTTTGGGACTGTTTTTCCGGCTTCTACCGACTGGCGAAGTACGCTATTTTTAAATCGGGATGATTCAAAACTAATCGTACCTACTTCTAATCCATAGTTTTGTAATTGAATCTCGGCATTTCTCTTGGAGAGATTTACAACATTTGGTACTTCAACTTTTGGGTTTGCCGCTGTATTGACTGTTAAGTATATCTTTCTCTGAGGTTTTACGATTTCGGTGGCTGAGGGTGTTTGGTCAACCACGTAATTGGCGGGGTAGGCTGAATTAGACCGACGGTCGGCCACCTCATATCTGAGCCCGCATGATTCGAGTCTCTGTTCGGCCTCCTCTAACGACAACCTGGAGACATCCGGTACCGTAATGCCTTCATCGTAGTTGGTATAGTCCGGCATGATGACGCTGTTCATCAAGACCAAAAATATGGCTCCCAAAACGGCGAGGGTTCCTATGCCGATATATAGTTTTTTATCTGTAAGTATGTATTTGACTAATGACCACATGTGCTAAAAATAACAATACTAGATTGTGCTTAAAAATGATATTGCAGAATAAATGTTTGATGCAAATTCATAAGGTTAGCATTGGCCTCAATGCGACTATTCTTGACCTTGACGGTAAGGTATGCGTCAAACGCTGATATAATATGATTTAGTATTAAAAAGGACAGCATGTTCCCCGCTAATCGATAACTGTCATTAAAATCTTCAGCCAGCGCTGCACCATGGAAAAAATTATACGGCATATCGCCTCCGTCCCAGCTGAGCGAATAGAGATTATTTAGCGTATTGCCATTCCTGTCGTTCCCAAAGTCAATCCAGCCGACGCCGTATTGATAATATTTGCTGATAAGCTCGTAATACTGCTGTGAACCGTAATCAGGCATTTCATGGGAGAACATATTTCCTATCTCATTGTCTGGAAAGACATAAGGGGTATTTCGTTCTATTTTTCGAAGTAGTTCTATGTCTACCTTTTGCCAGTCGGTTTGTGGATCATAGGAAGCCTGTATACCGGATATTTGATTTCTCAACTTGTTGATATAGGTATTATCCAAGTTGTTATGGTCGTAATAATTGACTAACCATTTTGCGTAGTTAACAACACTCCAATGATTGTCTGCAAACCGGAGATAGCGCCTTTCTTCGACCTTTGCATCATGATAACTTTTAAAACGAATACCTGCCAAGATAGCTTCGGCAACAAAATAGAGGCCTGCACGGAGCCATTTCTTATTGGCAGCTTGCCCGCTGCCTGGAATGATTGCAGAACTCAAAAAAGCATAGCCTGATTTTTCTTGAACAGCATGGTAAAAGGGTTTGGAGTTACTATAATTGATGTCAGGCCTGAGATCTTGCATAGTGATCGTACTTTTTGCTGTTCTCTCAATCGACTGCCCATTGACACGACTAATTAAACCAATCAGAAGAAAGGACAAAATAGCCGCTTTAGTATTTGTTATTGAGAACATCAAAATCGAAAGTCAGGCCAAAGTGAAAGTGTCGTTCATTTCCGTAAATAACATTATTGCTTGAAGCCCCTGGGGTCTTACTAGCGATGGAATGGCTGCTGCGGAATATGACTTTTGGGCCTCGTATTTTCAAAGGATAGAACAATAAAAGCATGCTCGAAATAAGCATGCTTTTGAAAAGCTTTTTAGCAGTTTGTTCATGAACGCGGCCTGACTTTAGAAATTCAGTAGCAAGCCAAATCGAGTAGTATTCGCCAAAGGATGATTTTCGTCACCAAGTGTTGAGATATAACTGAAATCAACGCCCAGAAATTTATAACGCAAGCCTGCACCCAGCGTCAAATATTTACGGTCACCATTATTGGGATCTTCGTAATAATACCCGGTTCGGATAGCAAAAAGATTATTATACCAGTACTCAAGGCCAACGGCATACATCAGTTGTTGAGGCAATGACAGTGTTGCCTTCCCGGAACCTGTGTCCCGTGTAAAGTTGCCCCAAGATGAAAACAGGGAACTTATAACGCCTTCCGGTTTTCCGTCAGAATCGACACGGGCCATTACTTTTGAAATATCGTTTGCTATCGTCAGGGTGTTGATACCATCCTTGTCCAGATTTGTTTTCAGTGCCCATCCGATTCTGAATATCGTAGGCAGGGGGTCTTTCTGTGCATTATCGGTATATCGTACGCCGGGTCCAATATTTGAAATATTCAATCCAGCACTAAAATGAGCGTTCTGTTGCAGGAGTTTAAATGTGTTGGACTTATACATTCCTGCAATATCCAAACCTACACTTGAGCCCGGATTAATTTTTTGTCCGCTTACATCACCGTCAGCTAAACCACTGTAAATATATCGAAAGCCGGAGCCGAGCGACCAGTTTTTATTGAGTTTAAGACCATAGGAGACGCCGATAGCAAATTCATAGCTGTTAAAGTGGCCAATAACATCCCCGGTTTCACTGGTTCTGGCTTGTTTGCCTAAATTCAGGTATGTGATGTGGGCCCCAAACGTTCCGATATCCTTCACGTAGTATTTTCCCACCAGGTAGTCATAAAAAAGATCGGCATTAAACTGGGGCAACCATTCACTGTGAGTGATACTCACCTGATTCCCTGTTTGAAAAGCAAGTCCGGCCGGGTTCCAGAACACGGCAGAGGCATTGTCGGCAATTGCAACGCCGGTATTACCCATGCCTGCAGCCCGTGAATCAGGCTCAATTTGAAGAAAAGGAACGGCCGTAATACCTACCTGGGCTTTTGTGATCGTTGTCACAGCAAGTAGGAGGGCAAGAGCTGAAAATGCTTTCTTAAACATAGGAAACAGATTGTTAAAAATACCTTTTTCGTATGATAACGAAAAAAATGGTCTTTGAAACCTTAAAATTTTCTTAATTCGCAGAAAATATACAATTACGCTATGTAAATTTATCAGAATTATTTAAAAATAAAAAAAGGCAGGATTTTAAAAGATCCTGCCTTTTAAGAAATCATATTGAAATCAATTTAGCATTTCTATAACCATTGACGATGCCCCGCCGCCGCCATTGCATATTCCGGCACAACCGTATTTGCCTTCGGTTCTTTTTAGCGCATGAATCAGTGTTACCATGATTCGAGCTCCTGAACACCCGATAGGATGGCCGACACTTACAGCCCCACCGTGGATATTCACCTTCTCGGGATCTAATTCCATAATTTGATTATTGGCAAGTGCCACAACCGAAAAGGCCTCGTTGATTTCAAACAAGTCGATGTCTTTTTTATCGAGTCCCGCTTTATTCAGAGCTTTAGGCATTGCGTCGGCCGGTGCCGTAGTAAACCATTCAGGTTGTTTGGCAGCACTGGCCTGGCCAACAATTTTGGCTAGAGGCGTTAGGCCCAGATCGTTGGCCCTTTCTTCACTCATCAGTAAAACAGCAGCGGCGCCGTCATTGATGCTGCTGGCATTGGCGGCGGTTACGGTGCCTTCTTTGTCAAATACCGGGCGGAGGCCTGGAATCTTATCGTAATTGACTCGCTTCAGCTCTTCGTCCATTTTCACTTTCGTGACATTGCCTTTGCGGTCTTTAATCTTTATTTCAATGAGTTCGTCATCAAAATAACCTTCTTCATGGGCTTTGATAGCTCTTTTATAGGAAGTGATGGCAAATTCATCTTGTTGTTCGCGGCTTATATTGCACTCTTTAGCACAGATTTCGGCTGCATTACCCATGTGAAAATCATTGTATACATCCCAGAGTCCGTCTTTGATAATTCCATCTTCGGCTTGGGCATGTCCTAACTTGGAACCAAAGCGATGTTTTTTCAGGTAATAGGGGACGTTGCTCATACTTTCCATGCCTCCCGCAACGATGATGTCGGCTTCGCCCAGTTGTATCTGGTTTGCCGCAATCATTATGGCTTTCATTCCTGATGCACAAACCTTGTTGATTGTCGTAGCAGGGGTTAATTCAGAAAGCCCGGCTTTGAGAGCTGCTTGACGGGCTGGAGCTTGCCCGATTCCGGCAGTTAAAACATTGCCGAACACCACTTCCTGGACATCGCCGGGTTTTATGCCGGCTTTTTTAATCACTTCTGTTATAGTTGCCGCACCCAGTTCGGGAGCGGAGTAAGAAGACAAACTGCCGCCGAAAGAGCCAATAGGCGTTCTTTTGGCCTCAACAATAACTACATTTCGCATATCAATGATGGGTTTTAAAAATTAAAGGGTACATTATTTTTCAAAAGCTTGATCTAAATCATCAATCAGGTCTTCAGCATCCTCAATACCAACCGAAAGGCGTATCAATGAATCTTTCAGTCCTGCTTTTTCACGTATCTCTTTCGGTATTGAGCCGTGGGTCATAGAAGCAGGATGGCTTATCAATGATTCGACACCGCCCAAACTTTCTGCCAGTGCAAAAATATTGGTTCGGCTCATAAAGGCCTGAGCCTTCTCCTGGGAATCGTCTTTCAAAGAGAATGAGACCATGGCACCAAAATCTTTCATTTGTTTTTTGGCGATTTCATGCTGTTTATGGGTTTTCAATCCGGGATAAATAACTTGCTCAACAGCCGGATGGTGATCTAAAAATGAGGCGACCTCCTTCGCATTCTCAACTGCCTGTTTTACGCGAACGGAAAGGGTCTTTATACCTCGTAATGTTAAATAACAATCCATGGGCCCCGGCACAGCTCCGGTTGTTTTAACCTGGAAACGCAATTTTTCCATGACATCATTTTCAGATGTTGCTACAGCGCCACCGATGACATCCGAATGCCCACCCAAATATTTGGTAGTGGAATGAAGTACTAGATGAGCGCCCAAAGCCAGCGGTTGCTGCAGGTATGGAGAGGCAAACGTATTATCAACCAATGTTAAAATATTATGTTGGCGGGCAAAAGCTGTCAATGCTTCAATATCTACTACTCGCAGTAATGGATTTGTTGGCGTCTCAATCCACAAAAGTTTGGCTTTATTGGTAGCGGCATCCCTGACATTGTCGATGTCAGTCATATCCACAAATGTAAAATCAATACCATAGGGCTCGAATACTTCGGTGAATAGGCGGTAAGTACCTCCGTATAAATCATTGGAAGCAATAATTTGATCGCCGGGGCGAAACATTTTAAGTACTGCGTCCATTGCTGCACATCCGCTGGCAAAGCAGGCACAACCATCTGCACCTTCAAGGCCGGCGATGAGCTTTTCGAGGGCTGTTCTGGTTGGATTGCCTACACGGGCATAATCATACCCTTTATTAACATTAGGGGCATCCTGTACATAGGTTGAAGTTTGAAAAATTGGTGGCATCACCGCACCAGACGTTTCTTCGGGCTTTTGGCCGGCATGAATCGTTTTAGTGTTAAACTTCATTTAGATATGATTTAAAAATTGGATTTAGCGTGTTGGGCTTCATCCTTCATCCCCAGGTAATTATATGCCTGATATAAATTTTGCCAGGCTTCCTTTTTATCGGGATTCACCTTAGTCAGCTGTTTTAATAACGGGATAGAGGATGTCAAATATTGTACAATGCGATGTTTTACCTGCTCCTTGCCCTTTCTTTCAAGCAGTGGCAACAACCGCTGGTATTCAGATGCGCCATTTTGATAAAAAGTGGCAAACCGTTGTTTTAGATCAAGATCTTCGGGGTTTTCTTTTTCAAGCTGGATGAACTCCTTTTCGGCAGTTGTAAACAGGGAATCAGCGCTATGGAATTCTGTATCTTCAATACTGTTGCCGTTTTCCAGGTCCTCAGTAATTGAGTTGAATTTTTGGGAAGCTACAGAATAAAGTTCCGTGGCGAGTGTACGCCGATAAATGATGTTATCCGGTTCTTTCTTAATCAGTGTCTGAAGCAGTTCAACGGCTTGTTCATGTTCCCCGGCAGAAATATAGGCGTTTGTTAATCCATGGATAAGGTTAAGATTCTGACCGGAAATTGGTTTCGTCTGTTTATAAACTTCAATAGCTTTTTTTGGTTGTCCGGTATGGGTGTACAAAAAGGCTAGTTGTTCCAGAATTTCGACCGGTATATCCTGAATATTGCTTCGGGCTTTTTCAAGGACATTAATTGCTTCGCTGGGCTGCTGATTCCTGTAGTAGGCCAGTGCTTCCATCTTATAGGAAATTGAGCTATCGGGAATAATGACGGTGGCATTTCTAAAGTGAGCTACAGCCGTCATATAATCCGAACTTTCCAGCGTTGAATCATTTTGCATGATCTGGACTCCCTGGTTATGCTCATTACTCCAACTGACTTTCAACAGTTGTTGGATCTTTTCTTGTTTTATATTTGGGGAATTTTTATTGAACTCAAGAGCCCTAATAAAGGCTTGATGGCTTTTTGAATAAAAGGATGTGCGGTTAGCGGGGTTATCCTTCATTTGGGCAAGCTTGGTAAGCAATTCTCCTTTTTGATAAAAGAGGGCTGAAGTAACTTGTCCAGAAGTAATCTGTCGATTTAACGAATCCAGTTGTTTTTGTATCTGGGCTTCAGAAAGGTCGTCAGACGCGCTGGTTTTAGTTTTATTCGATTGAAGGGTTGAACAGCTAATAAAGAACCCGAATGCAAGCACCAGGCTTGCTATTCGGGTAAATAAGTGAGACATAAAACGTAAATTTAACTATTTAATTCATTCCGGCTTTCTTCATAGCCTCTTGTGCTTTTTGATCCATACCTAAAGCAGTATAGATACTAAAGAGGCTTCTCCAATAATCCTTGTTGTCAGGCTTAATCTGAGCAGCACTTTCATAATAATTCATAGCCTTGCGAAGAAGCTCCTTGCCTTGTTTGTCATATTTAGCGGCCTCTTCGTTATCAGTGGTACGGTTGCGCTTATCAAATACGGCTTTAGCCTTATTTTGATACATAATGCCCAGCGTATTGTAAGCTTTATCGTCTTTGGGACGATATTCAATAGTGGTTTTCAGTTCCTTCTCAGCATTGTCCGTTAAATTATCGACTTGTGATTGCAATTCATTGTTTTGCATCTCAAGCTGCGAAATCTGATTTTGAATCTTTTTAGCTTCTGCTCCACTGGCATTTTTCAGTTTTTGCTGTAGCTCAAGGATTGTATCTGAGTTGGCAGATAAGCTATCGTTGAAGGTAAGTGCTTTTTGGTAGATTTGTGTTCCCAATACCAGGTGATATTGAGGGTTTTCAGGATTCTTTTCGACCAATTGACGGACCGTTTCTATGGCCTTGTCAGGTTGTCCCACCCGGTTATAAGCGTCGGCCAAATTGGAAACGATATCTTGATTCTCCGGGAACTGTTTTTGTGCTCTTTGGAATACACCAAGTACTTCCTGCTGTTTATCCAGTTGATAATAGTAACTGGCCAGCTGCAAATAGTCGTTGGGCTTGACAGTGGTATCAGGTATCATCTTGATATAATGATCTTTTGCTTCAGCAGCCTGTTGATATTCCTGGTCCATCGAGGCAATTTGGGCAAGTACATTCCATGAAAGGGCACTGTCCGGCTGAATCATTGTCGCATTTTTAAGATGCAGCACAGCTCTTTTCAAAGGATCCTGAACCGTGTTTTTGAGGCTGTCATCGGTAGCTAAATTTACCGCCCGGTTATGCTCTGACTGCCAAAGTACATTTTTGACGCTTGGAATTCTCTCAAGCTCGCCAGGGCTTTTTTCTGAGTTAGAAGCCACGTCTTCAGCTTTGTCAAAAGCCTCGTTCATTTGTTTGTAAAGATCAGCACTCTTTGCGGGGTCGTCCATCTGGTCCGCAAGATCACCCAGGGCAACAGCTTTGTAGTAGTAGCCCAGCGGATCGTCTGGATGTTGTTCAATTGACTGTTCTGCGGCTTCTAAAGCAGCTTGATAATCTTGTTTTTCAATATTGGACTTTGCTTTGTCAGCCAGGGGATTCGGACTACTGCATCCCATCAGAAGACCAACAAGCAGAGTAATAAGTAAATATGGTAATTTTTTCTTCAACATAGTTTTTTTCTTCTTGTAGAATTCAATGTTAGACTATCCATTTTGAGAGGAGGAAAGTAACTATATATAGCCCCTTCTGCAATATAATCGCTTAAAATTATTATATTAACGCGTTACTTCAAAACGATTTGGTTCATAACCGTAGGCAATAATGTTTGGCAGCAGTAAATTTCCTATTTATAAAAGAAACGGCTTTGAATATTTGCATATACCGGCAAATGATGGCGGAGCCGTAGACCTGGTTTGTTTGCATGGTATGTTTGGCGGATTAAGTAATTTTGATCCTCTCATCGATTGTATAGACGACTGCAATATTTTTGTTCCCTCTATTCCGGTTTATGATTTTGATCGCTCCGAACTAAGTATTCCCAAGGTTACAAAATGGATAGGTGCTTTCTGTGCATCAATGGGGATAGCTTGTCCTGTATTGATAGGTAATTCTTTGGGAGGGCATTTGGCATTGGAATACGCTTTGCAATATCCTGATAATGTTTGTGCCTTGGTATTGACAGGAAGTTCCGGCATCCAGGAAAAAGATTTTGGATCAAGTTGCCCGCGACGTAATGACAGACGCTATATCCGAAAACAAGCAGAGCAAATATTTTATGAGGACCTGGTTAATGAGTCGATAATGGACGAGATTATGGAAGTGGTTGGAAATCCGGCCAAGCTCGGTAATATGCTGGCGCTTGCCCGCGATACCCATGAATACAACATGGAAAAATATTTGCCTGAAATAAATCATGAGGTTTTACTTATTTGGGGTAAAAATGACGAGATAACTCCACCGGAAGTGGCACTTACATTTGAAGAGAAATTATCTAATGTGCAATTGCACTGGATTGACAAGTGCGGGCATGCCCCAATGATGGAACATCCCCGGACATTTGCATTGTTTTTGAACGAATTTTTGGTTGAACTGCAAAACAAACGTAAAATCAGATCATTTACAGACTATGAAAACAATTATTCACACCTCTAAGGCTCCTGAAGCAATTGGACCTTACAGTCAGGCAGTTGTTCACAATGACATTCTTTACTGCTCAGGTCAAGTAGGGCTGGATCCAACAAGCATGGAATTTGTCGGGAACGACGTGGAATCGCAGGCCAAGCAAGTGATGAAAAACCTGAAAGCTGTTTTGGAAGAAGCGGGTTCCGGATTCGATAAAGTTATTAAGTGTAGTATTTTTCTGGATGACATGGATGATTTTGGGGTCGTAAATGAAATTTACGGGAGCTATTTTGGAGACGAGCCCCCGGCCCGTGAGACAGTAGCGGTAAAGACCTTGCCCAAGAATTGCAAGATTGAGATTGGGTGTACGGCTTATATTTAAATCAGATCAATGTTAGCTGAAAACGGTCGTAAATTGCAAAAAGCCCTTCCGTGAGGTTGGGCTTTTCTGTTGGGGATGTTGAAAAGCTATAATAGTCTATTTTTTAGCCTTATCCCTGTTATCTCCCAAGGTAAAATACTGAACTCTCTTGTTGTTCATTTTATCAAAAGCTGTTATTGATATCCTCATGGATGAGGCAGGGGTGAAGCCGGGACGGTAATACACAAAACGGTCATCTTCCGGTTCATATTCGGCAATACCTCGTATTCCATTGACAGATATTTCCGTTTTCTGATAATCTATGCCCGAAAGATCGTCTTTAGCGTTAATCATGACCAGCCATTGGCCGTCCGGCCGTTTTGAGAGGCGTGGATTATTAAGCTTGGGAGCGGTGGTATCTTTTAATGTCTGGAACGACCCCAGCGATTCTGCTTCGGCAATTATTTGGTGATCAGTAAAGTGGGTCGGTATTATGTCCCACTCATGGTCTTCCCGGTCCCACTTGTAAAAAGAAAGTTTAGAAATATCAACAAAGTTAGAATCTCTCCGGATATGAAATTTATAGTTGTTCCGAAGTGGATAAGCCTCGGGAAGAATATCAACTCTGATTGAGTTTTGCCCCCTTTTTTTGACGTTCATGGCCACCGACACACTATCATAGAAGGTATGCCTGGGAAAAATGGCGTAACCTTCCTGGTTGGCCGATTGGATAATCCCGATTTTGCCTGGGACTTTACGCTGAAACGATAGCGGTCCGATTCCCGGGATATTCATGAACAGGTTATCCAGTTTTTTTAAATCAATGGCAATATCATTGTGATGAAGAACGAATTTGCTCGGATCGGTGGATCCAAGCACCAACTCACGAAAATTGTTCTTGCTGAGTGTCACCCAGTCATCAAACCAATTCCAGTTATATGGATTCAGCCGTCTTTGTTTTGGATCTCTCAGCCCGGCAAGGGTAGGATGTTCTATTTTTTCATCTTTGATACTCAGAGTCAAGGTGGCTGTGCTGGCATTTCCAAAATAATCTTCAGCCCGGATTTTTACTTTATGATTGCCGGGAGATAGGTCAAGGACCGCATCCCGGTTTCGATCTTGATAAAACGGGAGGGAGTTCCCATCTGCAATATATAATCGTTGATAGCCCTCGTGAGTTCTCTGAAGGATGGGGTAGACCCGGTCTATATACATCTGTCCTGTCTCATCATAGGAAAAGCTGTCGATACGAGCTTTGAAAAGTTCTTCGCCGTCAACCGACAGTTTAAGCTTGTAAACAGCATATACGTTATGTACACGATTGGATTGATCGTAGACATCAATACCCAGTCCGATTGGCCCCGAGGCTGTGATGGTTCCCAACTCAAAATGATGGTTGTGTTTCCGGGCCTTCCTTATATAAATATGGTTTTTGCCTTCAATCGAGGTATTGGGAGATCGGGGTTCGACCGATATGCCCAATATTTTGGGCGGAATATCATCTTTGATTTTCAGATTGGTTAATAAGGGATTGAATGGTTTTTCGTCGGGCGTTCGCAATTCGAAATGTAAGTGTGGGGGCCCAATACCGGAGGCCCCGCTGTAGCCAATGACATCTCCTTGTTTGACGTGGATTTTTTTATCCTCGATTACCTGATCGATTTCAAATTTATAATTTTCAGCAAAACGGATTGAATCCGCTAGTTGCTGGAGGCTATCCTTAAATGCAAGTAGGTGAGCATAAACAGAATAGGAGCCGTCATTGTGTTTTAGGTATATCACCTTTCCATAACCTCTTGGACCGATTGCTATACGATGAACAATACCGTCGCGTGTGGCAAATACTTTATACCCCCTCTGACCCCATGTTTTGATATCGAGGGCAGCATGAAAATGTCCATCGCGTGTTTCGCCAAAAGTAGATGTAAGGTAGTGGGTTGCATTAGTCGGCCACAAGTAGTGAGCCAATCTGGGATTAAAAGCTTGCCCTGTTTGCGCGCGACTGATCCCGGGCAATAAACAGAAAAGGACTGGTAATAGAAGGGAGAGTTCTATCTTTTTCATGTGCTATTCTACGCTTACGCTGAGCTGTGAAAGTGAATTTCCAAGTGTTGCTTCTATCTTGTCGCCCGACTTGATTGGCGAAACTCCCTTTGGGGTACCCGTAAAAATTAGGTCCCCGGGATTCAGTGTAAATATTCCTGATAGGTAACTGACAAGTCTGGCCACCGGAAAAATCATCAACCCGGTATTATCATGCTGACGCTCTTTGCCATTAACGCTGATGCTGAGATCAATATTCTGTGGATCCGGAATTTTTTCAACTGAAACAAAATTGCCAAGGGGGGCAAAGGTATCAAAACCTTTTGCAACGGCCCACGGATGCCGGTTTTCTTTCGCCTGTTGTTGGATATCTCGAGCGGTAATATCAATACCAACCCCGTATCCGGCTATATGTTCCAGGGCATTTGTTTCCGGGATGTTTTTACCTGTTTTACCAATTGCCACCACCAGTTCAACTTCGTGGTGTACATTGCTGCTTTGGGGGGGGAGCTGAATGATACCTCCGTCAAAAATAATGCTGGAGACAGGTTTTAGAAAAATCATCGGTTTCTCCGGAACATCGCTGCCAAGCTCATGAGCGTGTTCAACATAATTGCGACCTATACAGAAAATGGTGCCGATTTTGAGGTTAGGTAATCCGGGGATATTTTTTTTAGCCGTCATAGGATTCATGCTATTTAAGCAAGTTATTCATGTCATGGTAAAGCAAATATAAAAAAAGCCTTGGTCTCTGAAGAAACCAAGGCTTTTAAAACTGGTAAAAATATTTTTTAAGAAATAGGCTCCACGCTTACGTACTTACGTCCACCTGAACGAGCACGAAACATGACCTTGCCGTCTGCTTTGGCAAAAAGTGTATCATCCTTGCCGCGGCCTACATTCTCCCCGGGGTGAAATTTAGTACCGCGTTGACGAACAATGATGTTACCCGCGCGGACAACTTCTCCGCCATATTTTTTTACACCTAGCCGCTTGGATATGGAATCGCGACCGTTTTTCGTTGAACCTTGACCTTTCTTATGTGCCATAACTTATTAAATCCTTTGAATTATCCTTCTTGCTTAGCTTCCCATGCTCGCTGAACCGTTACCCGATCTTCATCTTCGGGTACAAAACCTTTAAGCTGATCTAAAGGCGTATCGTTGATATGCTTGATAGCGTCTTTAGCCGTCATATCTGTTGATACCTTGGACACCGGCTCTTTCTTTTCTTCTTTGGGAGCGGATTTAGATGTTGCCTTTTTGCTGCCTCCGGATCCCGAAGTAGAAATCTTGTTGATCTCAATTTGCGACATCGGTTGACGGTGACCGCGTTTTACACGGTAGCCTTTACGACGTTTCTTTTTAAAGACAATAACCTTGTCGGCTTTAACATTGTCGAGCAGAGTGGCTTCAACGGTAGCACCATCAACCACAGGTTGTCCAACCGTTACGTTGCCTTTACCATCTTTCATTAACAATACCCGATCAAATGTTAGTTTTTGATCGGTTTCGTCACTTTGCTTATCAACAAACAGGACATCACCTTCAGAAACGCGATATTGATGCCCACCTATTTCAACTACTGCGTACATCTAATTATTATGTAATTTGTGTTATAAATGCTTTTGGCTACAGAAGCCCAAATATAAACTTTTA
>JASFMR010000036.1:0-32257 GCA_050117475.1 Balneolaceae bacterium
TGTTCGGCGGGATAGACTTCTCATCCCCCGCTTATTAAACAAAGATTTAATGTTAAAAGGCACCCTGCCTTTCACTCGATCGAAGTTGCTGCGGAGAGAGGGGGATTCGAACCCCCGGTATCCTTGTGGGATACACACGCTTTCCAAGCGTGCGCCTTCGACCGCTCGGCCACCTCTCCAATTAAGAGCGCAAAATATAGACTAAATTTTACGTCATATCAACGATTAAATCCGTATGTGAAAATTTGTTTTGAGTAAGCCTTGACGGGATTCCCGTTGTTTTTAGCGGGACGAAACTTCCATTGTAGTGCTGCCTTGAGCGTAGCTTCGGTAATTCCATACCCAATACTCTGAACTACCCGTGACTCCCCTGTTTCCCGATCAAAAATTTTAATTTTCGAAATATTGGCTTCTTCTACTTTCCCATCTTTGTCAACCAAAAAATCCACCCATATTTCAGCTTTGATATTTGCTGATTTGGCAGCCTCGGGTTCATTGGGTTCAACAATGCGAATTATTTGTGGGGGGGTTTGGGGACTCCCTGATACTTGGTCAGAATTACCCTGCTCTCCCACCTGTTCGATCGACAGCGGATCGGAGAATTCCGAACTGCTAACCACATCCAAATCAATAATCTTGTCTTCGATAATTTTGTCATCGGGTACCGGTACCGGGGCTTGCGGCCTGGGTGGCGGCGGAGGACGACTTTGTTGCCTGGTCATCACCACCTCATCCATTGTGACCGCATTTTCGGAAAATACAACATCTGCGCTGCCGTTCTCGGAAGAATCAGTAACCGGCCAAAGATTGAAAACTCCTAAACACAACAGTTCGGCAACGGCTATGCACGCCATTATACGCACTCTATACGCGGATCCCTTGAGCTCGATATTTTTATCAGCATTTCCCAATGATTATACTCTTTAAATAGATTTACTGCCGGTTCTCAAAGCCGTCAATTCTTCCTGGATTATTGTGTGAACGGTCTTTTTTAATGCTCTTTCAGACTCAAACATTCCACTTTTTATTGGATCCAAAACCGAAACTGTGAAATGTTGGCGGGAAGCCACCTTCCAACTCCCCGATGGCATGGCCTGGTATCCGCCTTCTAAAACGATTGGCAGTATATTAAAATTATATCGCTTTGCCAGTTTGAAAGCTCCATTTTTAAATAATTGCAGTTCACCATCAGTAGTTCTTGTCCCCTCCGGAAAAATCATAGCGGGTATTCCCTGTTTTATCGGTTCAACCAGTTTATCAAGTTTCTTTACAGAACTGCTGCTCTTCCGGTCAATACCCAGATGGCCTGTCATGTAGATAATCCAACCCAAGACGGGAATATTAAATAATGGCTTCTTGGCCACCCATTTCATGGTCCACGGCAACATATACGACAGTGGCAGGTCCAAAAAACTCTGGTGATTGGCAACTACTATGGTAGGTTGTAATAATTTTTCCGGGGATGCTCCTTTTATCTCGAAAGTCCAGCCGGGATTTATTTTCATCATCACCCGGCCCAAACCTTTTAGGGCCTTGTTTGGGATGCGGTTGTATCGGTCAAATGGAAAAGTGACCAAATACAATATTGAGACAAGCATGAAAAATGCGATGATACAAATGGCCCAGTAGATCCAGATGACGATACTGAATATTGTCTTCATGATTCATCTCGCTATTTCCTGCAAAGCCTTTCGGATAAATCCGTCGTTCTCTTTGAGTTTCTTTTGTGCTTCTTCCCTGTCTAAATTTCCCAACGCCATCAGCAATGCGGTTTTAACATGTCCTCCTGCTGCTTTTAAATACTCTTCCGCCTCCCCGTAGTCCAGGTCGGTAAACATCATAATAATGCGTTTAGAACGCTCCTCCAGCTTCTGGTTCGACAGCTGCAGATCAACCATCACATTTTCATACACTTTGCCCAGGCGAATCATGGCACCGGTGGTTAACATATTGAGCACCATTTTTTGGGCTGTAGCACTTTTCATCCGGGTACTGCCCATAATCACTTCCGGCCCCACCGGAATATCAATCAATACATCAACATCAATGGTTACCTGTGAACCCGGGACTGTGGTAATGAAAATAGTGTGGCATCCTTTTTCCCTGGCTTCTTTAAGGGCGCCGTGCACATAGGGAGTACGCCCGCTGGCCGCCAATCCACAGACAATGTCATTTGACTGCAGCTTTATTTCACGTAACGCAGTACGCCCATTTTCCTCGTGGTCTTCGGCACCTTCCTGGGCCACAAAAACAGCGTCTCGGCCTCCTGCAATAAGTCCCAAAACTTGTTCTGGATCCGAACCAAAGGTAGGCGGACATTCCGAAGCGTCCAATATCCCCAGTCGACCGCTCGTACCAGCCCCTACGTACAACAAGCGTCCACCCGACTCGAATGCATTCTTTATAAGATCTATGGCTTCAGCAATTTCCGGGAGTTTCTTTTCTACCTCAATAGCAACCTTTTTGTCCTCTTCGTTAATGAGGCGCGCAATCTCGAGGGAGTCAGCCAGATCTATTTTTTTTGTGAATGCATTTCGCTGTTCGGTATCCAGCTTCTTCAACTGGCTAAAAAGGTGTTGATCGTTTTTTTCCAAAACTTAAATTTTTAGATGATAGCCTTGCCTACCTAATGTAAAGAATTAGCCTGCCATTTATTGCCGAAACATCAAAGAGTTATTTACGTTGTTTCCACCATTTGGAGTATACTCCGTTAGCTGAAGGTTTTCCGGCGGGAGATTGGTTTTCAACCTGTGAAGCAGAACCCTCCGTTTTTAGCAATGTCGCAGCCAGTGCTTTTACCTCATCGGGATCATTAATTCCGGCATCCAACTTTTCAGCACTAAAATGATCAGGGACGAAATGGGTGTCATAATCACCTGAAGTAAAGGATTCATGCTGAAGCACAAACTTACAAAAAGGAATAGTGGTACGGCAGCCGGCAATCTCATATTCATCCAGGGCCCTAAGCATTCGCCGGATAGCATGCTGACGATCGCTGCCGTAGGCACAGAGCTTTGATATCATCGGGTCATAATTTATTGTCACTTCCTGTCCCTCTTCCACCCCTGCATCCACGCGGATGCCGTTGCCGGAAGGAATTCTGTGTTTGGTCAGCTTCCCTGTGCTGGGCAGAAAATTATCTCGAGCGTCCTCGGCATAGATGCGACACTCGACAGCGTGCCCTTTCATTGTAACATCCTCCTGGCTAAAAGGAAGTTCCTTACCTTCGGCCACTAGGATTTGCAAGGCAACCAAGTCCAGCCCTGTGATGAGTTCCGTTACCGGGTGTTCGACCTGGAGGCGGGTATTCATTTCCAGGAAATAGAAATTGCGATCGGCATCCACCAAGAACTCGATAGTACCCGCACCGACATAGTCAACGGCTTTTGCTGCGGAAATAGCAGCCTCTGCCATCTCTGCACGCAATTCAGGCGTCAATATGGAACAAGGCGCTTCTTCAATCACTTTTTGGTGTCTCCGCTGAATAGAACACTCACGGTCATAAATATGAAAAACATTCCCGTGCTCATCTGCCATAATCTGAAATTCGACATGACGTGGCTCAACGAGGTATTTTTCGATATAGACACGGTCATCCCCAAAAGCATTTCGGGCTTCTGATTTGGCTCCTTTAATACCGGATTTAAAATCTTCCTTTTTTTCAATAATGCGCATGCCTTTTCCGCCACCGCCTGCCGCAGCCTTCACCAATACAGGATAACCGATTTCGTCTGCGATCTTTTCAGCTTCCTCAACATCTTCAAGCTCCTTCTTAGTACCGGGAGGAAAAGGTACATCCGCTTTACTCATTAGCTCACGAGCCGCCGTCTTATCTCCCATCAGGCGTATAGCTTTCGGCTTTGGCCCAATAAATATTATGCCCTCGTCACTACAACGTTTTGAAAAAGCGGCATTCTCACTTAGGAAACCATAACCGGGGTGTATTGCATCCGCTCCCACATCTTTTGCCGCATCTATGATCTTGTCAATCACCAGGTAACTTTCTGAAGAAGCCGCCGGACCAATATGTACCGACTCATCGGCATGTAAAACATGAGGAGCATCAGCATCCGGTGTTGAATAAACCGCAACAGTCTGCTTACCAAGTTCTTTACAGGTTCTGATTACGCGTAATGCAATTTCGCCGCGATTGGCGATCAAAATTTTCTTTATTTCAGGCATATTTAACGATTAAATAATATGAGTCTTTAACATTTTAGGCCACAGATCCCACTCTTTCTGGCTATCCATGCCCCAGATATCAAGTTTATTTTCAATAAATTTCATTCTGAGCACCGTACTCATCCGTTCGGCGTCATTTTTACGTTCATCGCTATCATAGCTCACCAAACGAAAATCTACGTCTCTGATTTCATTAAGCAACGGCTGCTTGTTAAGGTTTGGGACAAAATCGACCGGGTTGTTGTAATATACGTCATCATCGTAAAAACCATCCATAAATTGTTTGATATCATAAATACCGCTTATCCCTATGGCTTTCCCAAAAACAGATGGATTTTTTAACGATGAAGTAACAGCGTGATATCCTCCCAAGTCGATACCGGCGATGATTATATAAGAGATATCATTATGGTCATGAATAAATGATACAACTTCATCTACCAAATACGATTCATACTGCTGTTGCCGAACCAACCGCTGCTTTGGTGTACTATTTTTATTCAGAAAACTCTCTTTATCTACTGATGACAGACAGTAAAGCTGGTTGTATTCATTTTCCAGCTGAAACGAAATTCCCTTAACCATTCCAAACTCTTCCCATTGACGACAACCTGCTCCTCTTGTTGGAAGACCGATAATTGGAGTTCCCGACTTTCCGTAAATCGTAATCTCCATATCTTTTCCCAGACTGGGACTTCGCCATTTTTTTGTTTTTCGATCCATTCTACTCCTTATCCGTTGGTGCCAACTTTAAATTGAATGGAATATAACAGTTCAAATGGTTTAGTGTAAACGCTGAAATGGGAAGGGCCGATTTATTTTAAGTAATAACAGCTTAAATAAAATTATACATTAGCACTACCTAAAGCCAAAGCCCAAAACCATCTGCTAAAATTAGAGAACTTGCCGAACGTGCCACCGAAATGCTGAATACTGAGCAGGTCAAGAACTGGCGATTCGACTTTGATAATATACCCGAGGAAGAATAAAAAATTTCTCAGTCGCATTGAGATACGCACGCAGCCCAAACACATTGTAGTTATTTTGTTCAATCTTGTCTAGTATCCTGCTATAATTTTGCCGTGCCAGGTACACCGGCAGACGGCTATCGGACGAAAGAAGTGCAATCCCTTTATCCGACCTACCGTAATACCTGCGAGCACGTTGAATCTGGAAATCCAGGAGAGCAATAACATTTTTATTGAGATTGTGATCAAACAAATCTTTTTCGGAAACCCCAAATCTTTCCAAATCCTCTTTTGGAAGGTAGATGCGGTCTTTCTTCAGATCTTCTCCCACATCACGAAGTATATTGGTAAGCTGCATGGCGATACCCAAATCTACAGCATAACCCAATGCTTCGGGAGACGTATAGCCAAACACCTGGCTGGTCATTAATCCTACTATTGAAGCCACTTTAAAAGAATAATCGAACACCTCCGCAAATGTTTCATAGCGCTTTTTGTACAGATCCATTGAAACCCCCTCCATCAGCTCAAAGGGCATCTCAATAGGAATGTTATATCTTTTCAGTACATCAGAAAGGGCGATTAGAATAGCGTTGTCATGAGACTTCCCGTCATAGGTATCCTGCAACTTTTCTTTCCAGAGGTTCAGTTTAGCCTCGATGCCCGAAAGCTTTAGTTCTTGCTTCTCAAGCAGGTCTTCCGCCTCATCGACTAAATCATCGATGTATCTGCACAGAGCATATATTGCAAAAATTCCCCGCTGTTTGTGATTGGGCAAAAACCTTGTCGCCATGTAGAAGGTCTTGGCGTGGTATCGAGTTATGGCCCGGCATTCCGCATAGGCTTTTTTCAAACGCTCGTCTTTAACTTCTTCAATAACAGACCGATGGAAAGACGTTCGCCGGTAAAACGGCTTTATGAGCGAATATGATATGCGAAGAAGGTCGGTCATGATCTCTTTGAATGTTTATAAATCAAATTACATAATGCTCATGTATCATCAAATAGTTCCTGACAAAATTAAGGGATACCACTACATTAGGTTTTATTTTCAAATTCAAATTTCAATTCTTCTAAACTTTTTCTGATTTTCCACATTGACCTGAAACTAACCAACTTATTTTCCTCGTGAATAAATCCGACATCGAAAACAAAGCATTAAATAATTGCATTACCGAAACAAACGTTCCCGGCTTTCCCGAACCCTATCGCGGGAAGGTTCGCGATGTATACTCGCTTGGAAACAATCAATTAGGCATTGTAGCAAGTGATCGCATTTCAGCTTTCGATCATATTATGAAACAAGCCATCCCTTTTAAAGGCCAGATCCTGAATTCCCTGGCCGCTTTTTCGTTCAAAAAAGTCGATGACCTTGTTTCGACTCATATTATTGATGTGCCACACCCTAACGTTACCATCGCCAAAAAATGTGAGCCGATTCCCATTGAGGTCGTAATCAGAGCCTGTTTGACCGGCCATGCGGCACGGGTATATAAATCGGGAAAACGTGTACTATGTGGGGTGGAGCTAGCCGAGGGTATGGTTGAAAACCAAAAATTCAAGGAGCCCATACTCACACCGGCAACAAAAGCGAAAGAAGGACACGATGAAGATATCTCTGAAGAAGAAATTCTAAAAAGGGGGATTGTTGATCCGAAAATTTGGGAAGAAATTCGCAACAAAGCTTTTAAAATATTTGAGCGTGGACAGCAGATTGCAAACAAGCAGGGACTTATCCTTGTAGACACCAAATATGAATTTGGAATGCATAATGGAGAAGTGACGCTTATTGATGAAGTTCATACCGCAGATTCCTCTCGGTATTTTTATGCAGACGGATACGAAGAGCGGCTCCAAAAAGGACAACCGCAGAAGCAACTGTCTAAAGAGTTCTTAAGGGAGTGGCTCATGGACCACAATTTCCAGGGACAAGAAGGGCAAACACTCCCAGACTTGCCGGATGTTTTTCGATGGGAGGTTTATGAGCGTTATACGGAATTATTTGAGAAGCTTACCGGGAAGGCTTTCGAGCCCAATCCGCTTGATATTTCAAGCTTCAACCAAGAACTGAAGGATATTTTTAACCGCTATAGTTAGAAAAAATGTGCAAAACTGAAATTGCACAGAAATCCCACACCCCCGGTTTTAGATGAGATTTTTGGATGGCAAATTATATGAGAAAAAATTACTTAAACCCTTAGCGAAGGAACGGCATTCATTCTTTTCGCTAAGATTGCTAATGCCTTCTTTCCCATTAATGCTTTCTTTGCAAAAGCTCTCTCTTTCTCATTATTAGCCAAATACTCTTCGAATGACCTGCGCTCAGCACGATTCAAATTTCCATCAAGATAGTCAGTCAGAAAATCCGTGAGTATTTGATCACTATCAAATGCTGTTGGTTTCATAGTAAAAGGGTAATAGATTATTGTACAAGTTCATACCTATATCTATTACCCTCTTACCCCGTTAAGCAGTAATTGTTTCCGGATATACGTAATTTTCTAATAATTCCTGAAGTTGGGCCCTTCCGCGGTTAATCCGCGACTTGACAGTACCCATAGGAAGATCAGCAATTTCAGAGATCTCTTCATATGATAACTGCTGGATATCACGCAGGACCACCACTTCACGAAAATCCTCGCTGAGCTCCATAAGAGCATTTTCCAACTCATCTATGCACATCTTCTCATGAAGTGAATCATCGGGAAGTATATCGGTATCCTCAAGCTTCATGGGCCGATCTTCTGAGTCAGTAGGATCTTCATGGATAGTAACCTTCGTCATTCGTTTCTTCTTTTTATATAAACTTTTAGCCAGGTTTATGGCGATGGTATACATCCAGGTCGAAAATTTAGCAATTCGCTCATAGGAATGACGACTGCGAAAAACGCGGAAAAAAGTCTCCTGAACCAAGTCTTCGCAATCCTGATGATTATGAGTATAACGGTATAAAAAATTGTGTAAGCGATCCTGGTACCGGCCTACTAACAGATTAAAAGCCTGTTCGTAACCAGATTGAAAATATTCCATTAAATCTTCATCAGATAAACCCTGAAGTTCAGCTCTGGAAACAGCTTGCATAAATGACCCCAATTTTTGTTGCTATTGATAATTTCAGGAGTCATCAACTTTTCGATAATAAATAATGTGGTATCAGTTGATGATCCGTTTAATCATCAGGAGAAGGATCGTTGAGGGGTCCATAGTGGAAAAGCCTTTCGAAGCCCGATCGGCATCCAGGAGTGCTTCAAATATTCTGGGCATTTCGGCCAGCTTAAAAGCCGATGCATCTTGCCATAATTTGTTGAAGTACCAGTTATTGCTGATACCCAAGGTATTTTGAACTTGTTTTTTGGTATTACCCTGTCCGGCCAGACGCCGAATTTTCCAGATGTTTGAAAACACATTGTAAAAGAACCCCACGGATCGAATAATTTCTCCCGTGTTCGCTTTAGAGTGTTGCAACATCTGTTCCGCAATAAACAGGGCCTGATCCAGATTCCGCGAAAACAAGGCGTCTTTGAGCTCAAACACCGAATATTCGCGATAAAGACCGATTATTTTTTTAATATCGCTCTCATTGATCGTCTTAGAAGTGTCTACAAAAGTGCACACTTTATCTATTTCTGTGGACAGTAGCTTTAAACTGTTACCTACGTACTGCGCAAGCATCTGGGCGGCGGGCGCCTCTATTTTTTTGGTATGATGATTTTGTACCCAGGCAATTATCCAATCAGGCAGGCGATAATCAGGTACTTCTTCGAATTCATGAAATCCAACATGGTTACTCTTCTTCAGGACTTTACCAATCTTAGACCGTCCCGAAGGTTTTTTGGTATCAATACATACAAATAGCGTGGTCGGGTTAGGCTGTTCAAAGTAAGGGATCAGATCATTGACATCGCCCCCATAGCTGCCGGCGCTATCGCTATAGCCGCTAAGCTCTTTGAAATCCCTAAGGATAACGATGCGCTGATCGGCCATCATCGGGTAACTGCGAATGATCGACAATACTTTTTCAGGAGTTACATCCCGGCCATAGAGCAAGTCGTAATTGAAATCCTTTTGATCGTCCGGGATCAAAGCCTCAACAGCATCCTGTAATTTATCCAGGAAAAACTCTTCATCGCCATATAAAAAATATACGGGTTTCCTGTCCCCTGACTTCAACTCGTTAAGGACTTCGGAATAGAGTTCTATGCTCGTCTTTTTGGCCATTTCTAAGCTCTCAGTTATCAGCCGTCAGCACTCAGCCAGAACTATCTGAAAGCCGAGTGCCGAAAACTGATAGCTAAATTAAGGTGTAAGTCGTCCCATCATTCTAGGGAATGGGATCGTCTCGCGAACGTGATCAAGCCCGCAAAGCCACGCCACCGTCCGCTCAAGTCCCAGTCCAAACCCGGAGTGTGGAACCGATCCGTATTTCCGCAAATCCAGGTACCAACCAAATACATCCTCAGGCAGATTATGCTCCTTCAACCGTTCTTTGAGTGTTTCCAGGTCGTTCTCGCGTTCACTTCCGCCAATGATTTCTCCATACCCCTCAGGAGCAAGCATATCCACAGCCAGCGCCAACTTATCGTCTTTAGGATCGCGTTTCATATAAAAGGCTTTAACCTCTGCCGGGTAACGATGGACCAGAATCGGGGTATCATATTTCATAGTCAACAGTGTTTCATCACTGCCACCGAAGTCTTCGCCCCATTTAAAATTGATTGCCGATTCTTTCCATTCGGGAATATTTCGGAGGTCTTCTTCGATCTGATCTAAACGTCCTGCGATTTCTTTGATACGCTGATCGATTTGTGCCTTGCGCCATTTTTTTGCCTGGCCCCGTTCCTTTTCGATCTCTTCCCGTTCTTTTTTCAGCTCCACGGCTTCCTGCTCACGATCTCCAACCATCTGATCCAGCATCTCTGCCATCTCCTTACCCTTTAACTGCTCAACCGCCTCAGAATAGGAAATACGTGGAAAATCTTCATTCACCGTCTTTTCCAGTTTGGAAGTATCCCGTTCAAGAATTTCCAGCTCTTTCTTGCGGCGATCCAAGACACGCTTCACGATAAATTTTATGAAGTCTTCTGCAAGATTCATATCCATATTCAGATCGTAGAAAGCCATTTCCGGCTCAATCATCCAAAACTCGGTTAGGTGTCGCCGGGTCTTGCTTTTCTCGGCACGGAAGGTTGGGCCAAAGGTGTAAATCAAACCATGGGCCATAGCCATTGCTTCCCCGTATAACTGGCCAGATTGGGTGAGATAGGCTTTGTCATCAAAATAGTCCGTCTCAAAGAGATTCGTTGTGCCTTCTGCCGCATTACCGGTAAAGATGGGAGCATCCATCTGCACAAAGCCGCGCTCCTGGAAAAAAGTATGGATCGCATAAATAATCTCGTTGCGAACACGCATTGCGGCCCATTGACGCTGACTGCGAAGCCACAGATGACGATTTTCCATAAGAAATTCAACACCATGCTCTTTCGGTGTGATTGGGTAATCCTGAGCTACCTGGTAAACATTTATCCCCGATACCTGGAGCTCGTATCCCCCAATACTCCGTTTGTCTTCAACCACGGTACCGGTTACTTCAAGTGAACTTTCCTGACGTAACGAATCCGCAGCATCCCAGGTTTTTTCATCAACATCATCTTTAGCGACAACACATTGGCAGATTCCCGAACCGTCGCGCAATTCAAGAAAATAGAGATTCTTACTACTGCGGTAATTGTAGACCCAGCCTTTAAGGGTTACTTTCTCGTCAACGTAATCAGACAAATTGCTGATATAAATCATGCTTCTTCTAAAATTTTATTGTTCAGTCGGTTACAGCTCAAACAGCTTAAGTAAAACTTCTGTCGATAAGCAAAAAAGTGTACCCAAGGATAGCAGATATTATAAATACAATCAAAAGAATTGAATAGGTTTATTTTCATTTAGAATGATGATCATATAAAGCAAAATCACCTTACCCCCGGCTTAAACCTTGGGGTTATCGACTATTATTATCCCGATACAACGCCCTTTACACCGTCGGAGTCTACGCCATTTTTTGATAATGCCAGCCACGCTTTTGCTCAATAGAGGTTTCAAAACAGGGGAATTATCAATTTTCGGTAACGACATATTCGCAGGCGGCGGATCCGAGCTGGGATATACCATTGTAAATACCAACTTCTTATAGGAGGCGGCGACGGCCGTCATTCGACCGATATCGAATTTAAGACCGTCAACCTTGGAGTAAGCACTAGCAAAAATAAAGATCACCGACCAATTTCCATACCCGTTAATGGACCAGTAATCATAAACCAGGATATAGAACAGCATTATATAACGGCGGGCTTATCCCTTTAAAACTCTCGTTCCCTGCCAACGATTCCAAAAGCAAAGATATCGCAAGGGGTTTGCGGCATTTTTAATGGGATTTTTCCATCTTCAATTACATCCGCCAAAGCCCTTACCCCTCCGGCAGCAATAAAGCTTCAGAAAACGTTTCGTTATCAAAAAACACCTGTGAAAAATCCTGTATGTCACTTGCTTGTACATCATCCACATGCTGAATAAGTTCATCTATTGGGACAAATCGATTGAAATAGATTTCACTTTTTGCCAGCCGAGACATACGATTGCTCATGCTTTCCAGTGACAGCATAAGTTTACCTTTGAGCTGAGCCTTGGATTCAGCAAGTTCTTTTTCGGGGATCGGGTGTTGCTTCAGTTTATCCAATTCATTTACAATTAGTTCGCGAACATGGTCAACATAGTTTTGATCCGTACCCACATAAATGCCGTAAAGTCCCGTATCCCTATAGGATTGATTAAAAGATGTAATCGAATAACAATACCCGTATTTTTCACGAACATTCTGATGCAGCCTGGAACTCATTCCCCCTCCCAACACTGTATTCGCCAATAGAAGCTTATACTTGTCGTCGTGGTTATAATGCAGCCCCCTTTTTCCAGTGACAAAATGAGCTTGTTCTATGGGTTTGGAAACTTCTACATTGCCCACTTCATAACCCGGCAGTTCAACATCGTGTTCAACAGTTTTTTGAGGAGTTATATTTCTAAAAAAACCATTTACTAATTTAATAACTTTTTCGTGGTCAACATTGCCGGCCACCGCTATCAATAGGTTGGAAGGCTGGTACCGCTCTTCCATATAGTCATATAAATCCCGGCGGCTAAAAGCAGAAACAGTATCCTCATAACCTATGACAGGACGTCCCAGCGGGTGTCCCTTAAACACATGTCCGCTGAATTGCTCAAATAAGAAATCATCGGGACTGTCACGGTACATTTTCATTTCCTCGATGACAACTTTTTTCTCCTTTTTAACCTCATCTTCCGGGAATGAGGGGTGTAATACCATATCCGAAAGGACATCCAGCGCCCTTTCAAGCTGTGTATTCAGGCAACGAGAATAGTAGCAGGTATATTCCGATGACGTAAAGGCATTCAAATACCCCCCCACAGATTCCATACTCATAGCAATATCTAAAGAGGAACGACTTTCAGTGCCTTTAAAAAGCATGTGCTCCAGGAAATGAGTTACCCCGGACTGTTTTGATGTTTCATTCCGGCTTCCGGTTTTGGCCCAAATTCCAACGGATACGCTCTGCACACTTTCAACATGTTCAGTAACTATAGTAAGGCCGCTGTCCAACTTCGTTTTTTGTACAAAATCAATTTCTTTGGGGTCCCGGGTTGTTCTCATCAGTTAATCATAGTTTAAATTTAGGAAAAGGTTCCCATCGGCTTGTAACCGGGAAGGAGCCATCCTAAGATTGGTTAAAATAAAACGCCATCCCGAAAAAAACGAGATGGCGCAAATGTAATAGTTATCGTGAAGATATGGTATGCTTATTTCTCGTTATCATCTTTATCGAGCAGAGCTTTTCGTGAAAGACGAAGTTTTCCGCCATGTTCCACTTTCAACAGCTTCACATCCAACTCATCACCTACTGAAAGCACATCACTGACATTATCAACATGCGAGTGATTAATTTCGGAAACGTGGAGAAGCCCATCTTTTCCGGGTACAATCTCAACAAAAGCCCCATACTCTTTAATTGCTTTTACGGTGCCATGGTAAGTAGCCCCTTCTTCGAGGTGGCCTACAATACCCTGAATCCGTTTCTTGGCTTCCTCGGCTTTAGACAGGTCATCTGCTGTAATAGTAATTTTACCTTTGCCTCGTTCTTCATCCTCCTCAACCCAGATTTCAGTATCGGTTTCTTTCTGAAGAGTTTGGATAACCTTGCCTCCGGGGCCAATAACAGATCCAATATCATCAGCCTCAATCTCCATATTGAGAAACTGGGGAGCAAACCTGGAAATCTGTTCTCTTGGTTCCAAAATGGTCTCGGCCATTTTATTAAGAATATGTTTCCTGCCCTGGCGTGCCTGTTCAAGCGCCTGCTCAAGCACCTCATAAGAAATGCCACTAACTTTCATGTCCATCTGGCATGCAGTGATTCCGTCTTCACTTCCGGCCGTTTTAAAGTCCATATCCCCCATGAAGTCTTCTTCACCACGGATATCGGAAAGAACCACCGTATCATTTTCTCCGACAATCATTCCCATCGCAATACCCGCAACAGGCTTTTTAATAGGTACACCGGCATCCATTAATGCCATTGAGCCCCCACAGACAGAAGCCATCGAAGAAGATCCGTTGGATTCTGTAATGTCAGAAATCACACGTATCACATAGCCAAATTCATCGAAAGACGGCATCAATTTCGAAAGAGCCATTTCAGCGAGATGACCGTGCCCGATTTCACGACGTCCCGGTCCTCGCAAATAACTTGCCTCCCCAACACTATATGGGGGAAAATTATAGTGAAGGAAGAAATATTTATCTTCTTCCGTCAACAAGGTGTCCACCATTTGGGCATCTTTCTTAGTCCCGAGCGTAACAGAAACAAGTGCCTGGGTTTCTCCCCGGGTAAAAATTGCAGAACCGTGGGTACGGGCAAGATATCCGGTTTGAGTCCAAATATCGCGAATATCCTCGGGAGAACGACCGTCAATACGACGTTTTTTCTCGAGAATCATATTTCGAAGCTCATTCTTTTCAATTTTGCTTAAAATATCCTGGATAGTCCCTTCCTCTTCCGCATACTCCTCAATCGCAATAAGTTCCTCAACTACGGAATTTTTAACTTCATCCAGCTTTTCACCGTATGCTTCTTTCCCCAGGCCGATGTTAACAACTTCCCGGATCTTTTCTTCGGCAAGTTCATAAACTTTATCTTTCAATTCTTCATCAACTGGTTCCGGAACAAATTCACGCTTGGGTTTTCCGAACTCTTCCCGCAATTCTTCTTGGAATACACAAAGCTTCTTAATGGCTTTGTGGCCTTCCTTGATGGCATCCAACATCTCTTTTTCAGAGATTTCTTCCATCTCCCCTTCAATCATCAGCACACTCTCTGCCGTACCGCCGACAACCATGTCGATATCACTCTTTTCCATTTCGCTGATTGTCGGATTGATGATAAATTCTCCGTCAATACGTCCGACACGTACTTCCGCAATAGGACCCGCAAACGGAATATCCGAAATATGGAGAGCTGCCGAAGCACCTACTCCGCCAAGCACATCACCGTCATTTTCTCCATCAGAAGACAATACCGAACAGATAATCTGTGTCTCGCAAAGATAACCATCCGGGAAAAGTGGACGGAGGCTACGGTCAATCAATCGACTTGACAGAATTTCCTTGTCATTGGGTCGGCCTTCACGCTTAATGAATCCACCGGGAAACTTCCCGCCCGCAGAAAAGCTCTCACGCAAATCCACTGTCAAAGGGAAAAATCCCTGTCCGGGTTTGGGCTCTTTCGCACTTACTGCGGTGCAAAGAACCATTGTATCACCCATTCTTACAATTACTGC
The DNA here is from genome assembly GCA_050117475.1 of Balneolaceae bacterium. Taxonomy (GTDB): domain Bacteria; phylum Bacteroidota; class Rhodothermia; order Balneolales; family Balneolaceae; genus Fodinibius. The sequence goes on from JASFMR010000036.1 coordinate 15,048, forward strand.
ACCATCTGCTTGCTTTGCAATTCTTCCTGTCTCTATAGAAAGTGTTTTACCAGGTGCAAACTCTATACTTTTAAAATCTTCTTTCATCTTAATACAAGTTCAATTCAAATTTAATTATATCACAATATACATCGGTAGGGATTGATCATATTTGCCAAACTCACAAAATCCAGGAAGGAATGATTACAATACTTCGAAAAGCTGAGGCAAATATGAATGAAAAAGGCACGTTATTCAACGTGCCATTTACTTATTTGCGAATACCTAAATCGCTGATAAGCTCACGATACTTCTCGATGTCTTTACCTTTCAGATAATTCAATAATTTTCTGCGCTTCCCTACCAGCTTTAACAAACCTCTTCTTGAGGCATGGTCTTTTGTTTGATCTTTGAGGTGATCAGTCAAATCATTAATTCGCTCAGTGAAAATTGCAATCTGAGCTTCGGTAGATCCTGTGTTGTCTTTGGATCCGCCATATTTCTCAATAAGTTCTTCTTTCCGTTCTTTTGTTATCGCCATGTGATAAATTCTTATTTACTTTACTACAAATACTATAATTTAATAGTTGGGAAAGATAAGCGATTATGTTATTGTTTGCAATATTTTAATGCGGTTTCAATAACTCTCTGGCTTCCCGTTCATCCCGCTTTAACTGATCAATAAGAGCTTCTATTCCTTCAAATTTTTTTTCGTCTCTGATTCGATAGAAAAAGCGTACCTGAACCTCTTTTCCGTAAATATTCCTGCCGAAATCAAAAAGATTTACTTCCAGGGCACGTACTTTTCCATCAAATGTTGGGCGGGTACCGATATTCATCATCCCGTTGTGCCAATCCCCGTTAATACGAACTCTTACCGCATAGACTCCGTCTTTCGGAATAATCTTGTTGGTGTGTTCCGGCTTTATATTAGCTGTAGGGAAACCAATATCCTTGCCTCGCTTATCACCGTGAACAACCATACCATTTAAACGATACGGGCGCTGCAGAAATTCAGCAGCCTGCTCTACATTACCTTCGTCACTGATGGCTTTTCGAATTGCAGTACTGCTCACTGCTTTATCACCCACTTCACGCTTCGAGACAACGTAGGCATCAAATCCCAACTCTTTACCCAACCTTTCGACGGTTTCTATAGTGCCTTCTCTGTTCCGTCCAAAATGATGATCGTACCCAATGACAAATTCACTTACCCCAATTTTGTCGTAGATGATGTCACGAATAAATTCTTCGGAACTGAGTAGTGAAAAATCACGGTCAAAAGGAATTACGACCATAGTATCAATTCCAATCTCGTTGAGTATTTCGGCCCGCTCCTGCAGGGTTGTAAGCAACTTAATACCTGCATCTCCGGGATTTATGATATCCCTGGGATGGGGATCAAAAGTCACAATAACGCTTCGGGCATCGTGTTCCTCAGCCTTTGACACGACCGTATCCATAATTGCGCGGTGGCCGGCATGCACACCATCAAATGTGCCTACTGTTACAACAGAATTAGGATTACGTTCAACATCTTTTAAGAACACCAGGTTAGCCATTATCCAAAAATATATTCTTTAATTGGTCGACACTCAGGGCATCTTCGCTCTTATATTCTCCTATAGCAGTTCGCTTTAAACCGATAAGATGCCCCGCAGTTTCAAGCTGTTCCCCCAAGTCATTGGCAAGGGAGCGAATATAAGTACCTTTGCTACAATGTATGTATAACTCCAAACGAGGAAGGTTACATTCCAAAATTCTTATTTCATGTATAATGATTTGCCGAGGCTTTCTTTTGACCTCTTTTCCCTTTCGCGCCAATTTGTAAAGAGGTTGTCCGTTATGTTTAAGTGCCGAATACATGGGAGGAAGTTGGATTATCTGCCCGGAAAAATGGTTGTCCAACGCCTGTTGAATTTTATTATGGCTAAGATGATCAAAAGATGCACGTTTTTCCGGTACCGTCTCTGCATCATAACTGGGGGTTGAAGAACCGAAGATAATTTCTCCAATATAATGCTTGGTAGCCTCCTGGAACTCAGAAATTGTTTTGGTTCCCTTTCCGCAACAGAGTATCAGCAAGCCGGTTGCCATAGGGTCCAGTGTGCCGGCATGCCCGATTTTACGAAGATCCAAACATTTTCGCATCAGCTTGACAACTCGAAAGCTGCTCCACCCTTTGGGCTTATTAATCAAGAAGGCAGCCCCCTCAGCATAGTCGAAAGAAGGCTCCGGAAGGTTGGACTTGGAAAAAATTGGGAGTTCTTCCAGTGGGATAGCTTTCGCCATATAATGAAATTCTCCTATTCCTCGGAGTCGCTGTTACGTTGTTCCCGTTCTTTGCGAATCTTCTGAAATAAGTGTTCCATCTTTTCCACATATTCGGCGGTCTCATCATTTATGAAGTGCAGTTCCGGAACACGGCGTACCTGATGCCGTATTTTCTTAGCCAGCTCTTTCCTGATCCCGGCTTTATTTTCTTCCAGGAAAGCAAAGATGGCCTCTTCATCTTTGCCGGGCGCATAAACACTGATAAAAACTTTGGCTATCATCAAGTCGGGTGTCACATCCACTTTCGTAATAGTAATGAATGAACCGCTGCGCTGATAACTTTTCTGAATGATCTTACCAAGATCCTGTTGAATGACAGCACTTAAACGCTCTGTACGAATACTCATAGAAAAGATACCGAAGTTCTAAATTTCTTACTGGTTGTCGCTTTTGACATCTTCAAGTTTTCGCTTCTGCTCTACGACTTCGTAACTCTCGATGACATCTCCAACCTTAAGGTCATTATAGTTTACAATGCTGATACCGCATTCGTACCCTGATTGCACCTCTTTGACATCATCCTTGAAACGTTTCAGAGAATCAATTTCTCCTTCGTAAATTACAACGCCATCCCGGATAATTCGGACCGGGTTATTTCGGTGGATTTTTCCTTCTGTCACATAACACCCGGCAATCGTACCCACTTTGGAGACTTTGAATATCTCCCGGACTTCAGCATTACCACTAAACTTTTCACTGATTTCCGGAGATAACATTCCCTCCATAGCATCTTTTACCTCATCAACCGCATCATAAATCACGCTAAACAATCGAATATCAATCTCTTCTCTTTCAGCTACTTCTCGGGCATTTGACGTTGGGCGAACCTGGAACCCAATAATAATAGCATCAGATGCAGAGGCAAGCAACACATCGGATTCCGTAATCGCGCCCGCGCCAGTATGAATAATATTGACAGAAACTTCCTCATTACTGAGCTTCTGCAGCGCACCGGAAAGCGCCTCAATAGATCCATCGACATCCGCCTTAATAATAATGTTAAGGTCTTCGACTTCGCCAAGGGCCAGTCGCCTGGAGAGATCATCAAGAGTAAGGTGCTTAGACTGACGAAGCTCCTGTTCTCTTCGAATCTGCTGCCTTTGATTGGCAATTTCCTTGGCTTTTTTCTCGTCTTCGATAACCACCAGCTTGTCACCAGCCTGGGGTATGTCGTCAAATCCGGTCAGCTGTACCGGTACGGAGGGGCCTGCTTCCTCGACCCTCTGTCCAAGCTCATTCTCCATTGCCCTGACACGACCAAAGCAGGCTCCGGCGACAAAAGCATCTCCAACTTCAAGTGTTCCGTTTTGAACCAATACATTGGCAACAATACCTTTACCTTTATCGACTCTTGCCTCCAGCACAACGCCATCTGCACGCCGGTTTGGATTGGCTTTGAGCTCCATCAGCTCTGCTTCAATCAGTACCTTGTCCAATAGTTCGGAAATCCCTTCCCCCGTTTTGGCAGAAACTTCTGCAGCCTGATTTTCACCCCCGTATTCTTCAACAATCACATCATGTTCAGCGAGTTGCTGCTTAATTTTATCCGGATTGGCCCCCGGCTTATCCATTTTGTTGATTGCTACAATGATAGATACTCCAGCTGCTTTGGCGTGATTGATAGCCTCAATGGTTTGGGGCATCACGGCGTCATCGGCAGCAACAACCAAGATTACGATATCGGTGGCTTGCGCACCGCGCGACCGCATTGCCGTAAATGCTTCGTGGCCCGGGGTATCAAGGAAGGTGATATGACGTCCGCCTTCCATCTCAACTTCATACGCCCCAACGTGCTGGGTAATACCGCCGGCCTCACCGGCAGCGACCTTGGACTTTCGAATATAGTCCAGCAATGAAGTCTTACCGTGGTCAACATGCCCCATGACCGTAATGATCGGGGCGCGCGGTTCAAGATCTTCGGGGGCGTCCTCTTCGAGTTCAATTTCCTCAATTGCTTCATCAGCATCCACAAATTCAACCTCAAAACCATATTCATCAGCTACCAATTCAATAGTACTGGCATCAAGCCGCTGATTAATGGACACCATCATTCCCAGATCCATACAGGTAGTTATCACATCATTGGACTTGACATCCATCAGTTCGGCAAGGTCACTTACAGTAATAAATTCTGTAACTTCAATTGTATCCTCTTCGAGTTCCTGTAGCTCGGCCTGTAGTTGTTCTTCTTCCTCACGCTCTTCTTTTCGCTTCCGGCGGCGTTTCTGTCGCTTACTACCAACCGTTTCAGACGATTTCATCTTGCGCATCGTCTCTTTCAGTTTTTGTTCTACCTCGTCTTCATCGATGCGGCTACCGCGACGTTTACGCTTTTTCTTTTTGCTTTTTTTCTTTTCCCGCTTTGAGGATTTACTGGAATCCCCATCCTCATCGTAACGATCTTTCTTCCTTTTACGCTTTTTGCGGCGTTTCGGTTTATTCTGATCAACTTTGACTTTACCGACCACTTTCGTGCCTTTCAGACGGCCTGCACGTCCGCGAATAACCCCTTCTTCTTCAATTTCGTCTTCATCCTCATCTTCATCCTCATCCTCATCCTCATCCTCATCTTCCTCTTCTTCGTCTTCCTCTTCTTCCGATTCCAACTCTTCCAGATCTTCTTCGTTATCCTCCTCCCCGGGTTCTTCGACCTCTTCTACTTCCGGCTCTTGATCCTTCTCTTCTTCAGCTTCTTCATCCTCATCTGATGATTCTGATTCTTCCTCAACAATTTCTTCTTCCGCCTCTGCAACCTCTGCCTGCTCGGGCTCTTCAGCAGGCTTTTCTCCCAAAGCTTCCACTTCCTCCTGAACTTCTTCCTCCTGAACTTCTTCTTCCGCTTCTTCTTCCTCCGGTTCTTCAGCTTCGGATATTTCCTCCGCCTCTTCGACTTCAGTCTCCTCAACATCGGCGGTTTCGTCCTGGGGTTTCAGCCCTTCAATTTCCTCTTCATCCTCAGGTTCAAGGGGCATTTCTTCTTCAAGGGGTTCAAGATAATCTTCCACAGAAATGCTCTCATTGCGGCTGGCTCGTATCTGGTTTCGTCGATTCTCATATTCCTCCTTGGCTTTCTCGTGCTCCTTACTCTTGGCTTTGTCAACACCATATGCCTCTTCCAGTGCCTCATACATTTCGGAGGTAACTTTAGAATTAGGCTTGTTAGCAATATCAAAGCCTTGGTCCGAAAGCAGATCTACAATCGAAGAAGTAGAAACATTAAATTCGGATGCAACTTTAAATAATCGTTTGGGCTTATCCTTTGGCATAAAAATGTGTTTCTAATGGTGCTTTAACTAGAGTTATCCGTTTACCGGACGTTCTAAATATAGAACAATAGTATAAGGTAAAACAGTGTGATTGGAAATTTCAGTCCAATTACTCCTCTTCATCCTCAAATTCGTACGCAATGATGTCGATTATACGCTCGGCTTCATCTTCTGTTATTTTGCCTTCGGTTCTGCGGACAATCTCTTCTTCGTCCAGGTCAAGAACCGCCCGGGCTGTATCACAGCCGATTTCATGAAGCATATCAATAACTTCAGGGCCGAAATCAATTTCAAATTCTTTAAGATCAATATCATCCTCTTCTTCAACTTCTCTGTAAACGTCTATTTCACAATCGGTTAACTTAGAAGCCAATCGGATGTTCACGCCACCTTTACCGATGGCTTTGGACACTTCGTCGGCCGGGACAAGCACCTTGGCATGCTCTCCATCCTCACTCAACTCAACGCTCAGTACCTTTGCCGGCTGTAAAGCTCGCTTAATAAATTCAAATTTATCATCGGTGTAATTGATGACATCAATATTTTCATTTTGCAGCTCACGAACGATAGCATGAATCCTAATGCCCTTCATACCAACGCATGCTCCTACCGGATCCACCCTTTCATCGTGCGAAAGAACGGCAACCTTGGAACGATCGCCCGGCTCACGAGCAATGCGAACAAGGTCGATGATCCCGTCAAATACTTCTGGAATTTCATTTTCAAACAATCGTTCTAAAAATAACGGAGAAGTACGGGATATAATGACCGAGGGATTTCCGTGATAACGTTTAACTTCCTTAACAACGGCTCGAATAGTGTCCCCTTTGTGATACCGATCCTTGTAAATTTGTTCGCTTTTGGGGAGAATCAATTCCACTCCGTTATGGTTTACTAGTATCTCTCGATTTCGTATCTGATATACGTCACCGAGCACTATTTCGCCTACACGGTCCGAATATTCTTCAAAAATATTGTCCTTTTCAATCTCACGAATGCGTTGTGCCAATTGCTGCCGCGCCATCATAACCGCCCGGCGCCCGAAATCCTGTATCTGCAATTCCTGGGCAAACTCATCATACAACTCCAGGTCCGGATCGTATTTCTTGGCATCCTCCAACGTAATTTCATGCACCTCATCGGTCAACTCTTCCCTGGGAACGACTTCACGGATATGGAGAATCTGTATTTCACCGCGATCAGCGTTCAAAATGACTTCAAAGGCATCGTCCGAACCGTATTTTTTACGTATCATAGTTCGAAAAACATCTTCCAGTATAGATAGTAAAAGATCTTTATCGATGTCTTTGTCTTTTGCGATCTCTGCAAAAGACTGTATAATTTGTTTTGAAACGTCGTTTGACATCAGAAGCTCCTGTCTGCTTTAAAAATTACTTAAATGAAGGAATAATTTTTGTCTCTACCAGATCATCGAATGATATGGAAACCTTCGATTCATCATCTAATTCGATTACAATTTCTTCTGCGGTAACATCCTTCAAGGTTCCTTCCACCTTTAGATACTCACCGTCTTTTTTATACTTACATTTCGCCTTCCGCCCTTTATTCTTGGGGTATTGCCTCCGGTCAACCAATGATCGGCTGAGGCCGGGGGAGGATACATTGATACGATACCCACTCGTAAAAAGATCATGGGCATCCATCAAAAAACTAAGTTCATTGCTTATTTCAGCACATTCGTCCATATTAACGCCTCGATCTTCTCCGTCGACCGAGACCCATACCTCGGGCATCTTGCTGCCTTTGATCTCAACACCAACAAGAAAAAAATCGGTCGTTGAAAGGACCGATTCCGCGAGTTCAGTAACCTTATCTTTTACTTTATTTTGCACAATATTGCTTGGTATCAGGTACAAAAAAAAGTGAGAACCTTTCGGCGCTCACTTAACGCATGTAAAGATATCGTTAATCAGCCTAAAAAACAACTTATTATCATACGCTTTTGGCGAATATTTATTGCATGGCTTTTAAATTTTTTTATAAAACTTTTGCCGTGGCTTTCCTATAATAAAAACTTATTATAATACCGGCTAAATTCAACAAATCAATGATTATGCATAGAATAACATTGTGTTTCATCGCGATTGTACTGGGGGTTTTACCCTCTCGGGCCCAACAAATTAACATCCCTCCCACGTCCCCGGAGGTGCGAATGAGGTCTTTTGATCAGCGGCGGCAAATGCGGAAAAATTCAATTTTCAAGGAATATCCCGTTCGAAACGTGGGGCCGGTAGTAATGAGCGGGCGGGTAACCGACATTGCCGTTCGGGAGGACAAGCCGAGAATTTTCTACGTCGGCTTTGCTTCCGGAGGTATTTTTAAAACAGAGAATAACGGAAATACTATGAAACCCATTTTTGATCACCAGGGCGGCACGTTGACCATTGGTGACATTGCAATTTCAAAAGCAGACAAAAATACAATTTGGGTGGGGACCGGTGAAAAAAACAGCAGCCGTTCCAGCTATGCCGGGGCCGGTGTTTATAAGAGTACAGACGGCGGTGACACCTGGCAATACGTGGGACTGCCGGGCGCCCAACATATCGGACGAATTATTACACATCCGGAAAACCCGGATATTGCCTGGGTTGCAAGCATGGGACCACTGTACTCGATGAATGACGAACGGGGAGTTTATAAGACAACCGATGGCGGAAAGAGTTGGAAAAAAACGCTTACTCCCCCTGACAGTACGGGCGTCATTGATTTGGTTATGGATCCTCAAAATCCTAATAAGATATGGGCTACAACCTGGCAGCGTTTTCGACAGGCCTGGAACTTTAAGGAAGCGGGATCCGGTTCCGCGATTTATGTATCGGTCGATGGAGGAGAAAGCTGGCAAAAATCCATGCAGGGATTTCCCAGGGGCGAATTTGTAGGCCGAATCGGCATTGGCGTGAGCCAAAGTAATCCCAATATCATGTATGCATTTCTGGATAATCAGGAAGAAAGCAAAACTCCTAAGAAAGAAAAGAAAGACATCCTTACTCAGGCTGATTTTCTGAAAATGACCAGGGATGCTTTCTTGAAACTGGATAATGACAAACTGAATGATTTTCTGCGAAAAAATAGCTTCCCAAAAAAATATTCTGCAGAAAGTGTAAAGCACGATGTTAAGGAGGGAAAATATGAACCCAAAGCCCTATCGGATTATCTTGGCGACGCCAACAATGCCCTGTTTGACACGTCTATCAAGGGCGCGGAGGTCTACCGATCAGAAAATGGAGGGCAAAGCTGGAAGAAAATCAATAGCTATGAACTTGAGAAACTGATTTATACCTACGGCTACTACTTCGGGGAGATTAGGGTCTCTCCAACAGATCCGGACGTGCTTTATATTATGGGTGTCCCCATGCTTAAATCGACTGATGGAGGAAAGACGTGGAAACCAATGGCGGAAAACCAGAATGTGCATGTCGATCATCATGCGATGTGGATTGATCCGGCAGATTCACAACATTTGCTCCTGGGAAATGACGGGGGACTCTATGAAAGCCACGATGGGGGTGAAAATTTCATTCACCATAATGTTGCCCCGGTCGGACAATTCTACAGTGTCGCCGTTGACATGGAGAAACCGTATAATATTTATGGAGGATTGCAGGACAACGGGGTCTTTATGGGCTCTTCGCAGGGTTCTCCCAATGATGAAGTTTATTGGAAACGGATCTTTGGAGGAGACGGCATGCATGTAGCCGTCAATCCACAAAACAGCGATATTATCTACACCGGATTCCAGTTCGGCAACTACTACCGTATTGATAAGTCTCAACAATCGACCGAGCGCATCACTCCCAAACCGAATATCGGGGAAGATCCCTATCGTTTTAACTGGAATACACCGATCGAGATGAGCAATCACAATCCTGATATACTATACTTCGGCTCTCAAAAAATCAGTAGGTCGCTTGATGAGGGCAAAACATGGACCGCGATCAGCCCGGACTTAACCAATGATCTACCGAATGGCAATGTTCCCTATTCTACAATAACGACTATTTCAGAATCGCCTCTTGATTTCAGTGTCATTTGGGCCGGAACGGATGATGGGAATATACAGGTTACACGCGATGGGGGCAGTACCTGGGAGCTGGTTTCAGAAAACCTTCCAAGACGACGCTGGGTGAGCGAAGTACAAGCCTCCCCACACGACCCGGGCACGGCCTATGCTTCCTTGAACGGCTACCGTTTCGATGAATTCAGGACATACCTTTACAAGACCTCCGATTACGGCAAGACCTGGAAATCAGTAAAAGGAAACCTGCCGGAAAGTGTCGCCAATGTAATTGTCCAGGATCCGGTTGATCCCAATATCCTGTATGCAGGGCTCGATCATGGCACCTATATTAGCTTCAATGACGGTGGTAATTGGTTTTTGGTAACTGGAATCCCCAATGTGCCGGCTTACGATATGGTCGTTCATCCACGCGACTATGAGCTGGTTGTGGGAACCCACGGGCGCAGTGTGTATGTGATGGATGTTAAGCCGCTTCATCGGGTGGCAAAGCATTTAAGTCAAACTGTACTGGCACTTAAAACAGAAAATGTACAATACTCAAACAGCTGGGGAGAACGCAGCGCTCCCTACCGTGAAGTTAACGAACCGGAAGTTGCATGGCTCTACTGGATTGGAGATAAAAAAGTGCATGATCAACAAATTTCCATTACCATAAAAGATAAGGATGGCAAAGTCGTTAAAGAGCTGACCGATAACGCAGATTACGGTTTTAATACCTTTAATTGGAATTTACTAGTCGCGAAAGGCAAATCAGAAAAACCGGGCACCTATTTAACCCCCGGAAAATACAATATAATTTACAATATAAATGGATCGTCAGATAGCACCACCTTTGAAATTATTTCTAATGATAATAATAAGCTTGATGATGAGCGCGTGCTCACATCCCCGGAAGAATTCGAAAGAGGAGAATAACGACCGAAGTAAATCAATAAAATTCGTCAGTACCGTCTCCTTTCTTTCATCCAAAGGGGATACTGTTTCTGTCTTAAACGTAGCTATCGCTGATGATGAATCGGAACGAAGTGAAGGCTTGATGGATGTGCGCAATCTGCCGGAGTCCAAGGGAATGCTATTTATTTTTGACCACAGTGAGCCTCGAAGCTTTTGGATGGCCAATACCCCGTTACCCCTGGACATCATTTTCGTAAATGAAAACTTTGAGATCGTGCGTATTCATCATAATGCGCAACCCTTTTCGGAAAAGAGCCTTCCTTCTGGGAAACCGGCAAAGTATGTCATTGAAACCAACGGCGGTTACTGCGTATCTCATGACATCCAAGAAGGCATGACGGTAAGTTTAGAAAAGGGGAATGTCTCTTAAAACACCAATATGATGGGAGCCGAAGCTATTTCGATTCCATCCTAATCACATTCCCATAGCCGAGTTATCAGACAATTCTCTTAACTGAAGCCAACCTAAAAAGAAGCCTTTACTTCTTCTTCAGAATATTCATCCAAAAACTCCTTCACCTTCAAAACATTTTGCTTCGATCCTATAAATATGGGAGTCCGCTGGTGTATGGCTTTGGGCACAATTTCCATGATACGTCCATTACCATCGATGGCCATGCCACCTGCTTGTTCAATCAAGAAACTAAGCGGGTTGCACTCGTACATTAGACGAAGTTTCCCATTCGGGTACTGACTGCTGTTCGGGTATATGAAAATACCGCCCGTAATGAGCGTGCGATGGACGTCTGCAACCATAGATCCAATATAACGTGCTTTATAGGGACGTGAGGTTTCAGGGTCCTCCACCTGGCAATATTTGACATACTTTTTTAGCCCCTGATCCCACGAATGATAGCTGCCTTCATTCACGCTGTAAATAGTGCCAAATTCTGGAATTTTTAAATCGTCGTCACACAGAATAAACTCGCCGATACTTGGATCCAGAGTGAAGACAGATACCCCAAGTCCGGTCGTATAAGCCATCAGCGTACTTGAACCGTAAAGTACATAGCCTGCAGCGACTTGCTTTACGCCCGGTTGAAGCGCGTCTTCTTCTGTCAGCACATTTGAGCTTGTATCTTCCCGCATATAAATAGAAAAGATACTGCCAATCGAGACATTGACATCAATATTTGAGGAACCGTCGAGCGGATCGAGGTAAACAATATACTTTCCCCCGTCATTGTCCAGTTCAACAATCCCATCGTTCTCCTCAGAAATAACCATACAGGTAATATCCGACCGATTAAGAGCTGAGATAAGCTGTTTATCAGCAAACAAATCCAGCTTCTTTACCGATTCGCCATGTACATTCTTAGTACCGTCTTCGCCAAGAATATTTGTGATCCCTGCTTTGTTAACCTCTCTTGAAATAATCTTGGCCGCTAATCCGATGTCCCTGAGTAGCTGCGAAAGCTCACCGGTTGCGCCCGGAAATCTATTTTGAGCCTGGATGATATACTCTTCCAGTGTTATTAGTTTATTTTTTCGGTCCACCATACTTCCCCTCTTCTGCTGAACTATTTTTTGGGATGAAAAATTTTCATTTTTTGCGGGAAAAATTTTCACCTTTCCCATTGTAAGGTAAAAAATTTTGATATATAACTTCAGCTTTCTTTTGCAATTCTTTGAGGGTTCCGTTGTTTCGTATCACGTAATCTACATGATAAATGGCCTTCTCAAAGTCTCTTTGCTTATCTATTCGCTGCTTAATATCCGAGATTGCTGCCTCGTCTCTTTCATGGACACGTTCAAGACGTCTCCCCTTATCTGCCAATACTAAAACGGTAAAATCAAGATCACCGGGTTCAAGATTTTCGAGTAAGAGAGCTGCTTCATAAACAAAAACGCCGTAACCGGCATCTTCGGCCTCCTTCATTTTCGCGTTGACAGCCTCGGGCAGGCGTGGATGTACGATGGCATTCAGTTCCTTAACCCGTCCCTTGTTAAAGGCCTCCTCGGCAAGATAGCTGCGATTAAGTGACCCGTCATCAAGAAAAGTATCCTTCCCAAAGGTGCTGATTAACTGTTCTTTCACCTCCGCATTCGACACCATCACTTCCTTGGCCAGATCATCCGCATTTAGAATATAAGCCCCCATTCGGGCCCAAATATCGCATATCGTGGATTTGCCGCTCCCAATACCGCCGGTGATACCTACCGTTACCATTACTCAGTTTTTGAAGAGGCAGAAATGGACAGAAGATACGCATTGATGAAGTCATCAATGTCTCCATCCATCACAGCTTCTACATTTGAAGTTTCAAAATCGGTACGGTGATCCTTCACCATATTATAGGGATGAAAGACGTATGAGCGGATCTGGGATCCCCATTCAATTTTGCTCTTCGAATCCTCTAGTTTCTGTTTTTCCCGTTCCTTAATCTGTTTTTCCAGCTCATAGATTTTGGACTTCAGAAGCACCAATGCTTTCTCTCTATTCTGCATTTGAGATCGTTCCTGCTGACATTCTGCAACAACGCGTTCCCGGGTGCCGTCGGAGAGTTTCCCTTCCCAAATCAAGCGTACACCGGTTTCCACTTTGTTTACATTCTGACCGCCGGCCCCGCTGGAGTGAAATCGTTGAAGTTCCACATCGCTTTCGTTGATATCAATTTCTATGCTGTCGTCGACCAACGGTGAAACAAATACCGAACAAAAAGAAGTATGCCGACGAGAGTTGCTGTCAAAAGGTGATATCCGAACCAATCGATGGACGCCGCTTTCAGCTTTCAGGTAGCCGTAAGCAAACTCGCCGCTTACTTGAATGGTGGCACTTTTGAGCCCGGCCACATCCCCCTGCTGATATTCAATCACTGACACGTCATACCCATTTTTACCGGCCCAACGCGTATACATTCGATACAGCATTTCCGCCCAATCCTGGCTTTCAGTTCCCCCCGCGCCGGGGTTAAATGTCACAACTGCATCACGATGATCATCTTCCCCTCGCAGCATGTTTTTGAGTTCGAGGACTTCCAGCTTTTTCTCGAGGCGTTGTGCTTCTTCCCGGAGATTATTCTCAACATCCTCCCCTTCTTCCAAAAATTGCTGGTATACTTGTATGCTTTCTCTAAGTTCGTCTAATTCATCCCAGCTGCTGATCATATTCTTCTCATGATCCAGCTTTTTCATCACTTTTCGGGCTTCATCAGGATCATCCCAAAAATGGGGATCTTGGGTCTGCTCCTGGAGCTCCATTATTTTAACTTTTCGCTGGTCATAGTCAAAGATACCCCCTGAGCGCATCAACGCGCTCAAATAATTCTTCCAGGTGATCCGAATTGATTGTCGTCGTACTCACGATATTACGTCTAGTTAATATTGAATTTTGATTTCAAAATCATTTTAAGCTTGTGCCGGAATTTAATCTCTTCGGCCAAGCTTACCAAAAAGGTATCCGAGCGCAATCCCCCCTATAAAAGCAAAAAGAACCCCCTCTTCCGGATGAGAACGTACATAACGCCGCGCTTCTCGATATTCATTATTCATATCCTCCTTGAGTTGTTTCTTTTCTTTTTTCAGTCGGTCAATGAGTTGTTCGTAGTTTTTCAATTTTTCCTGTTTTTTCTCCTCGATCGTACTCTCAGACTTTTCTTCCGTTTTCTTATTATCTTCAGCCATGATTTATACTCCTTAATTTAAATTACCTTTAAAGATACAAATTTCGCAGCGAAACACAGTTCAAAAAAAACGCCCATTCTTTTATTTCTTAACACAAATTTTACTAAGTATTTACACACAATATATAGGTTTGTGTTAGGTTAACACTCTCATGACACGCTTTTCAACCATAGTCGAAAAACTTCAACATCGGCTTTTTAAGTCGGTTGTTTCCAACAATCTTGTTTACAATTCATGCTGGGAAGATCCACGCGTGGATCGAGAGTTGCTTGAACTGAGTTCCGACAGCAAAGTTGTCATGTTAACGAGTGCCGGATGCAATGCCCTCGATTACCTGCTTGACGATCCCGAAGTCATACATTGTGTAGACAGCAACCCGGCTCAAAATGCCCTTCTCGAATTAAAAGTGGCACTTTTCAATAACAGCAATTATCAGCTTTTATGGGATTTTTTCGGGAAAGGCAAGAAAACGGGAGCTGAAATAGTTTATTATCGCAAGTTAAGGAAATTTTTGGCTTCCGAAGCACGCTCATTTTGGGATCAGCGTATCTCCTATTTTAGCCCCAATACCAGCCTTCCGAGCTTCTATTTTCGAGGGACCTCCGGAAAGTTCGCCTTGATGATACACAATCGGATTATGAAGAAGGGACTCTACCCGCAAATACTTAAGCTTCTGAACGCGGATAACTTATCGCAACAGGCATACTACTTTGAGGAGATCGAACCCAAGATCTGGAACAATTTCCAAAAATGGCTAATCCGCCAACATGTAACAATGGCTATGCTGGGCGTTCCGGCAACCCAGCGCAGGATGATAGAGGATCGTTATAAAGGCGGGCTTTTGCACTTTATCCGTTCCTCTCTGAAGCATGTATTCACAGAACTTCCCCTAAAGGACAACTATTTTTGGAGAGTATATATAACCGGAGCATATACCCCGGGCTGTTGCCCAAACTACCTGGCCAACGAATATTTTCATCAGCTACAACGAAGGGTATCCAAAATAAATACGCACACCAGGACTTTATTAGAATTCTTGAAGCGAAACCCCGGCAAATATTCGCATTTCATCCTGCTCGATCACCAAGACTGGTTGGCTGATAAACAACCGAAGCTTCTGGCTGAAGAATGGAAACATATTCTGCATAATGCCGCGAAAGGCTGTCGCATTTTATTCCGTTCGGCCGGGAACCTTCTGGAGCACCTCCCCGATTTTGTATTCCAACACCTTGAATTCCGGGAAGATAAAACAGCAAAACTTCATCAAATAGACCGTGTGGGCACTTATGAAAGTACTCACCTTGCAATTGTAAAATGAAAAAAATGGAGATCTCCGAAGATCATACCCATATCACCAATAGCAATAGCCTGGAACGATACTACCGGTTTCACTCCAACATCTACGACGCTACGAGGTGGGCTTTTCTTTTCGGGAGAAATACGCTTCTGGATATGATCAGTGATATGCCCTCCCAACCACACATTCTCGAAATAGGGTGTGGGACCGGCACTAATATTGAAAGCATGCAGTTCCATTTTCCCGATGCTCACATTCTCGGTATCGATCTCTCACAAGACATGCTGGAAGTAGCTCGAAATAAACTCGGCAATTCAAACCATATAACCTTCGAAAACATCAAATACGGATCTGAATCGCTAGGAGATAGAACGTTTGATTTAATTCTACTCTCCTATTCATTGACAATGTTTGATGATCCGCTAGAAAAAATTCTGGAACAAATTTCAGAGGACCTCAAATCAAACGGTTATATTGCTGTTGTAGATTTCAACACAAGTCCATACTCCTGGTTTCGAAAATGGATGGGAGTTAATCATGTCGATCTCAGCGGACACCTGCTCCCTATGCTGGAAAAATATTATCGTCCCGTCTCTTCAGAAATAAAGTCAGCCTACTTTGGACTCTGGTCTTACTTTCAGTTTATAGGGCGGTTGAAATAAAATTTTCCCTAAAACGCTGTGAGAAGAAGAAGGGCTTTTCGTATTTTATCCGACTATGGATGAAATCAAAAAAAAGCTATCCGATATTAAAAAAGAGCTGCAAAGCACTCCAGATGATGCGGGACTCCTGAACGAGCTTGGAGTAGGACATCATATTCTTGGTGAATACGAACAGGCGGTACAAGCCTATCAAAAATCTCTGGCCCAAAAGCCTGATGACTTCAAAGTGCATTTTAACCTGGCAAATACCTTTTTTGAGCTGGAACAAATCGATAAAGCGGTCAATCATTACCTTAATGCCCTTGATATTCAACCTGATTATGTTCCTGCTCTAAACAACCTGGCGGATATCTACCAGCTTGGAGAGAAGCAAGAACAAGCACGTGAACTTTTTGAGTATATTACCAAACTTGATCCTGAGGACCCGATGGGATTTTTTAATCTCGGCAATCACCATCTGCAGAATAACAATATCAAAGAGGCGGTTCATTGCTATAAAAAAGTCATCGAACTGGATCCCGGATTCTATGAGGCATACAACAATATTGGCTTCATTTTGAAACATTTGAAAGAATACAGCGAAGCCCTCTCTTATTTTGAACAATGCCTGGCAGTCGCTCCTGATTATGAACCCGCAAAGCGGGATTTAAAAGCCTGTAAAGAAGCCCTTCAACAATCCTGATCTTGAGGCACATTTATGGAATTTGGGCCCCGAAACTGATACTGTTTTTCGGAAGCCTAATTCTATTACTGATATTTAAATCTATTAAGAGGTACTGAGATCGCTTCAACACCGGTCTTTTTTAATTTTTTCATACCTTTAAAAAAAACTAAATTACGCTCTAAACTCAGAAACATTTATTAAAGAGATATGAAAAGGGTAATTGGCATCGGAGGGATATTCTTTAAGGCAAAAAATCCGAAAGAATTGGCCGCTTGGTACGAAAAACACCTGGGAATTCCAATTGAGGAAAGTTTCGGAGGGTACGTATTCGACTGGAAAGCAAATAGCCGGCGCCCTTCGAAAGGTTATACCATTTGGAGTCCATTCGAAG
>JASFMR010000037.1:0-31924 GCA_050117475.1 Balneolaceae bacterium
AAAAAATAAATCATCCGTTGAGGCCGGGTGCAGTCCGTCCAGGGATTGCATGCTTTTCCGGACTTGTTCACGAATCTTATCTTCCTTTTTCATAATCGTGATTACATATTTGTTTTAATCCAGCCAGACTCGTTGTTCATCGGTCAGAAGGGTCCTTATTTGTTGATGTGTTTGAAATCTGTTTTTCATCATTTGGGTCCTCAGATCTCCGATCTCTTCAATGACTGAGTCAGCGGCTTTTTCGTCTATATCTGCTCCAGTTGTTAATGTGCGCAGATGAACGGTTTTTTCACGAACCTGATTTCTAAGAGGAATCATAGCTTCTTGATGGTTCAGCATAATCGACTTTATTTGTTCTTTTTGCTCGTCGGTCAAGTTGGGTATCTGCATATGGTACGCCCTCTTACCCTGCATTTTTTCCATTTTAGGAGTAGAACGTGGCTGTTTGGGATGAACTTGTGCAAGGGTTGTTTGTACAAAGACAGCCATGAAGCAACCCATTAATATGATTTTTAAATGTGTAACCGTCATAATGTTAACCTCTTTTAGTTGATGGTTTTACAGGTTAGATGCGCAGGAAAAAGAAAACTTGCGGAGGAATCGTTAATTTTTTGGTACAATGGAACCTATTTTGGCAATGAATCACGAATTAGATTTCCCAATAGGTGTTATCGTATTCCGAGCATACTGATGTTCGTACAACAGAGTTATATTGTGTGGGGTACATGATTTTGATAAGAAAAATTTCTGAATGAGATCCCAACTAAGGTTTATTTAAGTATATTTCGAAGGCGAAAGGAAATTATGCAGGTAGTAGTAGCTGTGAAGTACCAGGAAAGGCAATAGGTTCAGTATGATAGGAGGCGGTTGAAACTGTTATTATAATACTACGCTTTCAAGGAATGCATCTTAATTACTTCTCGTACCTTCGCTTTGATACCTTCAGGATTCAGCCCAACTTCCTGGTGTAGTTCTTCCTGGGTGCCGTGTTCTACAACGCGGTCGGGAACACCCATAATTGTGACCGGGATGTGATAAGGTTTGTCGCTGAGATATTCTGCTACCGCACTTCCGAAACCACCCAGTTTGGTCCCGTCTTCAATTGTGATAATATGTTCGTAGGCATGGCATATTTCATCAATAAGTTCGGAATCCAGTGGCTTTGCGAAACGCATATTGAAATGTCCGACATTGATGCTTTCTTCTTGTAAATCGCCTGTTGCTTCTATTACGTAGTTACCGAATGGGCCAAAACTGAGAATAGCAATATCGTCGCCCTTTCGTACGCATTCGCCAGTACCTATTTCGATAGGTTGAAATCTTTTACGGCATTTCATACCGGTTGCCCGTCCCCGAGGATAACGGATAGCCCAGGCTGCATCCTCGAATTTGGAAGCCGTATACATCATATCGCGCAGTTCCTGTTCGTTCATAGGCGATGATACAATCATATTGGGAATGGCACGCAGGTAGGAAATATCGTATAGGCCATGGTGTGTCGGGCCATCAGCACCAACTAAGCCAGCACGGTCAATACAAAAGACCACAGGTAGTTTTTGAATAGCGATATCATGAATAACCTGGTCGTAGGCACGTTGCAGGAAACTTGAATAAATTGCGGCAAATGGTTTTTTCCCTTCGGCTGCAAGCCCGGCTGCAAAAGTGATTGAGTGCTGTTCGGCAATACCCACGTCAAATGCCCGATCCGGATATTTATTCATCAGAGGCCAAAGGCTGGAACCACTCGGCATAGCTGGTGTAATACCGACAATTCTCTCATCCCCATCGGCCAGTTCTACAATAGCCTCTCCAAAAATGTGCTGATATTTAGGCGGAAGAGTTGTCTCTTTTTTAGGGACCAGCGATTTACCCGTAATCTTATCGAATGGGCTGCTTTGTGCATGCCACTTGGTCTGTTCCCGCTCGGCGGGAGCAAACCCTTTTCCTTTAACTGTTACAGCATGTAACAGTTTAGGGCCGGGAATATCTTTCAAATCCTCCAGGTGACGCCTCATAGTATCGACATTGTGACCATCAACCGGGCCATAGTATTTAAAGCCGAGTGCCTGGAATAGCCCGCCCGGCGTGATAGCTGAGGTCACGGCTTTTTCAAGCTTGGAGGCAATCTTGCGCATTTTGTCGCCGGCTGATTTAAAATAACCTAGCATGTCATAAATCTCGTCTCGAAGCTTATTGAAAGTTTTGCTGGTTGTAATCTCAGTTAAATATTCTTTCAGGGCTCCAACATTCGGATCAATCGACATGCAGTTGTCGTTGAGTATAACGAGAATGTCCGAATTCATGGCACCGGCATTATTCATAGCCTCAAAGGCAAGTCCGGCAGTCATGGCTCCGTCGCCTATAACAGCCACTACTTTTTTGTCACTGTGGTCGAGATCACGAGCTACAGCCATCCCCAGTGCCGCGGAAATAGAAGTACTGGAATGGCCAACACCAAAGGTGTCGTATTTGCTCTCGCTGCGTTTAGGAAATCCGGAAAGCCCACCGTATTTACGGTTGGTATGGAAATTATCCCTGCGGCCGGTGAGAATTTTATGTCCATATGCCTGGTGACCAACATCCCACAGTAACAAGTCTTTTGGAGTGTCATATACATAATGCAATGCTACTGTCAACTCTACAACGCCCAGGCTGGCACCAAAATGGCCTCCGTAAATGGAAACATTATCAATAATATAATCTCGGAGTTCGTCGCAAACCTCAACCAGTTGTTCCGGCTTAAGTTTTTTGAGATCCTTCGGTGAATCAATATTGGCCAGTAAAGGTCCCGGCGTAATGTCTTCGAATTCCATAATCTAATCGGTCTCGTTTTCGTCAGCAGATTGCTCTGAAGCTACTTTTTTAATACGTAATTCAGCTTCTTCAAGTTTGTCGGTACACAGCTTTGATAATTCAATACCCTCTTGGTAAAGCTCAATTGATTTCTCCAGAGAAATGGTTTCATCTTCAAGCTCGTTAACGATCGCTTCCAGCCTTGATAAAGCATCTTCGAAGCTCTGGCGTTCCTTTTCACTCATAAAATTGTTACTCAACTCGTTATTAAAGGAAAGTGTATAAATTAAATGTTTTTAGTGGTCGGAATCCAACTCTTTTTCCATTTCTCGTTCTTTCTTTTTTTTCTGTTTCTGGGATTCCCGGTCAAATTGCTGAATAAAAGAATCCAATTCACTCCCGCTTAAAAACGAAATTTTTTGTGTTTCCTTGTACTGTTCATAAAATACCGATATCAATGCAACCGATGGAACAGCTATCAGCAGACCAAGTAGCCCAAACATGAAGCCGAACAGAAGCAGGGATACCATCACCAGAAGCGGGTGTAGCCCTACATGCTGCCCTACGACCCGAGGTACGATAAAGCCGGATTCCAATACTTGTTCAACTGCAAATACAATATAAATACCCGGCAAAAATTGATACCAGGGCTGCCCAACCGATATGCCAACAAGGGTAGAGACTGTTACACTGAACCAAAGTCCGAAGGTGGGGATGAAATTTGTCAATCCGGCAAAAATACCCAATACCAGCGCGTAAGGGATGCCAATGAGATAAAATCCAATGCTAAGGTTGACAGCACTTATTAAAACAACGATAAATTGCCCGCGTAAATATGAGCCGACAATACGGCTGATCTCGGAAGTATAGTCAGAGGAGACATTGGCTGGGGTAATCAGCGAGCGAACGAAGATGCCTATTTTTTCATAGTCGCGTATCATGAAAAAACACAAAAAGGGCATCAGGATGATAAAAAACAGCACTGTTATCACACTCCCCACACCGGAAATATAGGTAGAAGACATGGTTGTCATGCTGTGATAAAACTCTTGAACCAGTCGGGTTATTTGTGCAGCAAGGGGCGTTTTGATTGTTTCCGGGTTAAATCCCAGCTGCTTAAAGATAGCCAGGATACCGGAGTTTTCAATCATTGCTTCTGTGTTGGATGACATCTCATTCATGAGAGATCCCAGCTTCGTAAGCTGGTCGGCCAAGGCGGGTATGGCAAAAAAAAGGGCTAATACAATTAAGCCCAGACTGGCAATTGTAAACATACCTGCAATAAGTCCGCGTGGGATATTCCGGTGTTCCAAACGTTCTACCAGCGGGTTGATGATAAACGCGATGATATAGGCCAATACAAAGGGGATGAGCAAATGGCCGGAATCGTAAATCAGCCATAACCCAGCTGCAAAAAATGTAGCGTACAATAATGCCCGGGCCACCGGTTGTTTTCGAATTGGGTAAAGAATAATTCCGATAAGTAAACCATATCCTAAAGGATTGATCAAATTCTGAAGCAGATACATTAAAAAGATTAGCCCGGCTATACCGCCTCCCATCAGAATTAGCTGACCACGTTCATTAAGCCAAGATTGCGAGTATTTTGCCATAACTCATCTTTAGATGGATTAAGAAATGTCACACTTTCATATACAGTTGTATTGCCTGCCTAAATATATTGATTGCAGGCAAAAGCCAAAGGGTTTTCTCCTAATAAAATGTAAATAGTGTTATCCTGAAACTGTCAAAGGTATCTTATGCAGCCGCCTAATGGCACAATATTTTTTAGACCAAGAATTTAAAATCAATCATTATAGTGGCAAGAGTGGCATCGTTGTGGGTTTGGCCGGTCTAACATTCATGACTCAAAATGGATCCATCAACGATGATAACTCATTTGTGATTAAGTTGCAGTAGTTGTCCGCCCGCTGACCGGTTATTAAGCAATATAGTTTCCTCTAGTTCTGAACACAATTATTTGTCCATCCAAATGTCCTTTCCATCAGAATGTACCCTGATCGCTCCGCTCATACTTGTGAAATGCAGTTTTACGGAATCGCGGCGCAAGCGGCGAATGGCTTCCGCATTTGGGTGATGATATCGATTTTTGATCGCAACGGAGACTACTCCTTGACTTGGGGTAATATCATCTAATAATGTCGTTGTAGAGCTGGTTTTACTCCCATGGTGACCCACTTTTAGAAAATCGGTGTTGGCCAGTTTAGGATAGTCGGCAATCAATTTTTTTTCCTCGGACTTTTCGGCATCCCCCATAAACAACATCTCTGTTTTTCCATAAACTAATTCAAGGATAAGTGAATAATTATTGACGTTATGATTGCCGGCCTTGGTTTCTGGCCCGTAGGTGAAAATTCGCATCGTGGAATCCAGGGGAACCTCTATTCCTGCGGAAATCGATTTTATTGGAATATGATGCTGAGCCGCCAGTTTATGATATCGGCGGAATAGTTGGGAATTATAGGAAGCCCCTGAATTATAAATGGTGTCGATGGGGATACTTTTAATAAGTTCTGGCAGTCCACCAATATGATCGGCATGCGGGTGAGACAGGAATACAGCATCTAACTTTTTAATGCCTTTTGCTTTCAAATAGGGAATGATTACGTATTTAGCACTATTATAATCAGGTTGCCATCGGCCGGTGTCGATTAGAAAATGCTTGCGATTAGGTGTGGTTATGAGCATACCGTCTCCCTGGCCGACATCAAAAACCAGCAGGTCGAGGGTTGCAGGTTCTAACTTTTTGACGATGCTTTCCAACTGACTTATACCAAGAAGCAATAAAAAGATGATAAGCATCTTCCAGCGTATTTTGGCAATTGGAAGAGTGGCAATAAAAAAGATTGCTATAGTCCAAATCGCGAGTAACAAGATTCCCGAAGTATGTACTTGTATCCAGCTCCAATCCCATCTTGTAATTATATGGACCAGGTTATTGAGCCAACTCATGAAAATATCGGCTGGGATATTCATGGTATGAGCAATTCCGGGAAGGAATATTCCAACGGGAATTAGTATGAGGGCATAGGGTACTACAAATCCCAAGAGAGGGATGACAAATGCATTGACTAACGGTCCCACAAGTGAGAATTCTTCAAAATAGAAAGCAAGCAACGGGAAAAGACCTAATTGAACAATCAAGGAGATTATAACAACCATAACAGGTTTACCGTACCAGCGATACTGAATCCAGTTAGGCAGCTGACGGCTTATCACCGGTATCGTGAGTAAAATAATGTAGACTGCCCCAAAGGAAAGCTGAAAGCCAATATCGAAGAGTTCGTTTGGATTCAATAATAGGAGGATCAGTGCGGCAACTGCTGCGAGATTTTTTGGGTCACGCACCTTATGGAAAAGGCGCCCGTATATGAGGAGCCCCCCGCCCAGGGAAGCGCGGGTTACCGAAGCAGAGAAACCGGTTAGGCCGGCATAAAAGAAGAGGATTCCAGTCAGGATGAAAAGCCCTATTTGTTTGCCAAACCTAAACGTCCAAAAGAATGGCATAACAATCCAGAAAGGGACTAAAATAAAACCCACATGAAGGCCTGATACAGCCATTATATGGGAAAGGCCGGCGCGGGAAAAAGAAATTTTATCCTTTCTGTCCAACTCATTTTTGTAACCTACCAGCAGAGCTTTTGCCAGCGATGCGTTCCGGTTATGGAAATTATTTTTAATGGCATCCAAAACAATTTGACGCCAATAGGTCCAGCTAAGGATATTACTTTTTGGGCTCTTAAGGCGTTGTATTTTCAGGATGCCTACCTGCGAATAAATACCTTTTGAAGCCAGGTACTGTTTGTAATTAAACTGGGCAGGATTTCTTTTGGGTTCAAGGGGATAGACTGTTGCGAGGAATGAAATGTCACTGCCAAGCTGCATATCTTCTGGGAATGCAAGGTTATCCGGATTGACCACGGCCCGGAGTTTATAACTTTTCGTCCATGTCAAATTATTCGGAAAGACTGTCTTTTCAATATTCACATCAAGTTGATATTTGCCGGTACCGGTTTCGATTATTTGCTGAACGGAACCACTAAAGTGAAGTTCCTGCCATGTATAAGTGTTAAGAACTTTGGCTTCCGATGGTATTTCGCGGTAATCGAATAGTGAATGCCAGGCGGCCCCGAAAGCTATTATAAATGCCAGGTAACAGATGATGAGAGTATTGTAGGCTAAGGAGTAGATCCCATTTTTATTCGAATATTCTCCTGCGACGTAGAGTACCATAAAGATACTAGCGAGGCATATCCAAGTGAAAGGTTGAATGTTTGTGTAAAAGTCGATGATTATTCCCGCGGCCATAAGAAGACCCAGACGGATGGCAGGGTAGGCGGCAAATGGGAACTGGTATGTTCGGTTGATACTCACAATAGTATGACCGATATCCGCCGTAATCCTTACTTATTAAATTTTGTTTCAAGAATGACGGTTAACTTTGAAATGAGTAGCCTGCTGCTTATAATATTTTTTATAAAATTTAATGGGAAAAAAAGGCGGTAAAATGGGAATTCTAAAAAAATTAGCAGGAATATTTACTATTGCAGTTTTAGTGAGCTGTGCTAAGACGGGCAATATGCAAGGGACAACTCAGCAAAAGAAAGGTTGGGCTATCGTATTACATGGTGGTGCCGGAGTAATCTCCAAGGATATGCCGGACTCAATAAAGGAATCGTACCGCAACGATCTGGATCATGCTCTTACCATAGGGGAGAAGATGTTGAAAAATGGCGATTCTGCAGTGGATGTTGTGGAACATGTTATAAACTACCTGGAGGATAATCCTAAATTCAATGCCGGCAAAGGTGCTGTATTCACTCATGACGGTGAACATGAGCTGGATGCTGCCATTATGATTGGTAATACGCGTCAGGCAGGAACAATTACAGGGGTAAAGACCGTAAAAAATCCGATCTCCCTGGCCCGGTTGGTAATGGAAAAGTCAAAACATGTCATGTTTGCCGGGGCGGGAGCTGAAGCTTTTGCTGATAAAATGGGTGTTGAACGTGTAAATCAAGATTATTTCTATAACGAACGACGTTTTAAAGCATGGAAACGCGCATTGCAAGAAGAAAATGCCGGTGAACAGTCCAGTGCTTTGCCACCGAAGGATCCTGCCATCTTTTTTGACGAACACAAATACGGAACAGTGGGATGTGTTGTATTGGATAAAGATGGCCAGCTCGTAGCCGGGACTTCTACGGGCGGTTTGACGAACAAAATGTTTGGCCGGGTGGGGGATGTGCCCGTCGTTGGTGCCGGCACCTATGCAAGCGATGTGGTTGCTGTTTCAATGACCGGCTGGGGGGAAAAAATTATGCGTGCAGTTTCGGGACACACTGTGAGTGCCTACATGAAATATAAGCCGGCCAGTTTAAAAGAAGCAGGGGATTATCTATTGAATGAGGTTTTGGATCCCGGTGATGCCGGAATGATAGCTGTTGATAAATATGGGAATACCTATTTGAATATGAATACCCAGGGGATGTTTCGTGCAATGTCTGATTCAAAAGGGAATCGCAAGGTGGCTATCTGGGAAGAGTAAAGTTAGTTTTACAATCTGGGGCTGAAGGGCTGAAGTTTTTAATCAGCCCTTTGGCATTTTTATATTCTACCTGCCAAGATTACAAGTTATAGTAAAAACGTTCGCGAAGTTCCTGAATATAAATGCCGATGTTATTTCTCAGCTCAAACAACTGTTCATGATAGTAGAAATACTGTTTTTTGTTGATGAATCGGACATTTTTGAGATCTTGTTGTAAGATGGTTAGGGCATCATTAGCGCAGTAGAGTGCCTTTTTGGTGTATGCAATATTGCCTCCCAGGAAGTCCGGTTCAAAGCCAAATGAATAACCCCCTGCAATTTTTGCCCCAATTTTTAGCACATTCCCAATAAAATCATTGTATTTGCTATTAAGATATTTGGGGTTGATAGTTTCCGCCCACTGAAGCATAAGAGCGGCAACCTCCCTCGATTCATTATAGATATCCAGCATTTCGATAGAGCCATAATCAGACATTGTGAATTCGTCACTAAGCTCTTTCCAGTCTTCTCCGGAATCGAAGTCTTCTTCATCATCGAATAGAAAATCTTCATCTTCGAATTCATCAAAAAGGAATTCATCCAGGTCGTCATCCCACTCATCCTCATCATCGAAGTCTTCATCGTCTTCCCCGGGAAAATAGGCTTCATCGATTTGGAGTTCTTCCTCAATAAATGCATCGACAGCGTCCAGTTCATCGGCATTTTCCTTTAACAAAGTTAACCATCGCGGGGTATGGCCGGGAGGATCTGGAGCAATAAACTGCCGAAGGTGCATGCTCTTTTTTTCGATTTCGTTTAAGTGAGCTTCCCATTGATGCTCATCCCAAACGTTATCATTGAAATCACCTTTAAACATGGAGGTAAGATCTGGGTGATATAGTTAACGGTCGTTGTTTAATTAGAACAAAAAGTTTTGCTCAGAGTCAATAACTAATATTCAAAATAACGCATTTTTCTTTTAAAATGGTATAAAATATTTTTTAAACTTGGTCCCATTCAGAATCGGCACCAACGCTTATTTGCTTCCCTTCGTTTCTTTTAACATTTCCTTAACGGCAGTCTCCAGTTGAGCGTCTTCGCCGCTCAGGACTTTGTGGTAAGAGTTATCAACCTTGATGTCTGGCTCCAATTGGTGATTTTCGGTGAAATGTTCTTCATTAATCCCCTTGGTTGCGACCATTGGGATGCCAAAGGTGAGCGTAGGGTTGATCTGTCGTTCCCACCAAACGGCCGTTCCGGTACCGGGAACCGGCATCCCGATTAATTTTCCGATGCCCAGTTTTTTATAGATATAGGGAAACATAAAGGCGTCTGAATAGTTGCTTTCGCTCATTAGCACGCAGCTAGGTTTGTTCCATTTATCGGTAGATTCCCCACCGGGTACGATATTCCCCTGGGGAGCGAATTCCATGTATAGTTTTCCATCCAGGAAGGTTACCAGGTGATCATGCAGCCAGCCGCCTCCATTGAACCGGGTGTCGACAATAAGAGCTTTTTTATTGAAATTTTCTCCCAAAACTTTTCCAAATACATTTCTGTAACTTGGATCGTTCATTGATTGAACATGAACATAACCAATTTGTCCATCCGAAAGGCTATCGGTCATTTCTTGCATGGTTTTTACCCATCGGTCATACATCAGAGAGTGTTCTTTTTCGGGAGGGATGGGTTTAATGACTTCATCCCATGTTTCTTTGGAACGGGGATCATAAAATGTCAATCGGGTAAATGCACCTGCTTTATGATTCAGAAGCTTGGACCAGTCGAAGCCGTCAGTAATTTGTATGCCATCAATTTTTTGGAGGATGTCACCTCTTTTAACGTTGCTGTCTGCATTATCCATTGGTCCGCCGGTAATG
Source organism: Balneolaceae bacterium (assembly GCA_050117475.1). Classification (GTDB taxonomy): domain Bacteria; phylum Bacteroidota; class Rhodothermia; order Balneolales; family Balneolaceae; genus Fodinibius. Next base: position 10,222 of record JASFMR010000037.1, read on the forward strand.
ATATTCTGAACAACAAGGCCATTACCGCCTTTGGTTTGATCATAAATCATTCCCAGGGAGGCAGTCTCATCCGGATTTTTGTAGTCCGGATGATAGTAACATCCTGTATGAGAAACATTAAGCTCTCCCAAAAACTCACTTAGTGCAGTACAAAAATCACGGTCGTTGTTGATCGAAGGCAGAAATTCCTTGTAATAGTTGTAATAATAATTCCAATCAACGCCCTGCAAGTTTGGATCAAAGAGTTTCTTCTTAACCTGTCGCCATGCGTGATCCAGTATATATGCCCGTTCCCCTGCCGGATCCCAGTCTATGTTGGCATTTATCGATAAGGGTTGGGCTTTGCCATCCGATAGTTCAACTTTCCGAATGCTTCCCCCGGCCAAAACAAATATGCTTTTGCCATCCTTATCTATTGCCAGGCTGCCTCCCCCCGGGGCGTCCAGGTTAGCAAGTACTTTTGTTTCATGAGTACGTGGTTCGGTTTGCCAAAGGTCATAGCCCTCCTCGTATTTGGCAAGATAGAAAAGTTTCTCACCATCCTTCGACAATACAAAATCGCTGAGTAGCGAAGAATTTATTGTCAGCCGTTTTGTTCGGCTCTCCAGGTTATCCAGGTTAAGAGTGAGGGGTTTTTCCTTTTCCTTTTCCTTTTCTGCTTCTTTTGTTTCGGTACTGTCTTTCTTTTCTTTTTCCGTAAGCAAATCAAAATCCTCTTTGCTAAGGTTAAAGCGATCAAAAGCTTTTTGATCGAAAAACACGGCATAGACATCTCCCTGGCTCCCCCTGCTAAGGTTTTTCATGCCCTCGCGGTCAGAAACCCATGCCATCATCTTGCCGTTCATACCCCATTTGGGAAGCCAGTCATTAAAACCACTTTTCGTGATGTTATGGCGTTCACCGCTGCCGTCGGCTTTTATCAAATCAACTTCAGCCCGTATAAATGTTCCTTCATTCGATTGGGCAAGAAGCCACTTACTGTCCGGAGACCATGTAAAATATTGATCTCCGTCAGAATAGGAATAGTTAATCCCTTCCGGAATAACCGTGACGGTCTTTCTGCTATCAATATCATAAACCTTAAGGATATTACGCTCTTCCAGGTAAGCTATCTTTGTTCCATCCGGTGAATAACGAGGCTGAAATTCAGTTTTATCGGTAGCAATAACGGGAGTCTTATTAACAATGGTAGAGGCATAAAAATAAGGTTCATTCTCGTCAGCAATATCCACTCTGTCAATGTTCCAGGAGTCATCGCGTTCAACCGAGTATAAGATGGATCTCCCGTCCGGGCTGAATTCGATCATACGTTCTTGATAGGGGGTATTGGTTAATCTTTTGGTGGTCTTACCGTCAGCGGAAGTTGCAAAAATGTCGCCCCGATATACGAAAGCTACCTCTTTTCCACTGGGTGAGAGGGCCATCTCACTAATGTGCTCATTTGCTACTGATAGTGTTTGCGTAGCTTGTTGAGCAAAATCGCCTTGGATGGTGATATTCACCTTCTGAGGTTGTTGTCCCGGCAGCATGGTATAAATCGCCCCGCCTTGTGTGAAGCAAAGGGTTCCGTCGGTTGACCGGCTCAGCCCGCGTACGGGATTGTTCTTGAACCGAGTCAGTTGTTCGGGTTGGTTGGGATTAGAGAGCGAAGCCCGGTAAACGTTTAGATTGTCGTCGTTGCGTTCACTCAGATAATAATAGGAGTCATCACTCCCCCAGACAGGTTCCATGTCGTTTCCCTGGAAGTGGGTAAGCTGGGTGTACTGGTTGTTTTCAAAATTAAATGCCCAGATGTCTCGGGTTACCGAAGCTCTTTCATGTTTACGCTGTTCGCTTTCATATCCCTTCCGGTCCTGGAAAATGATGGTCTTACCGTTTTCGTTATAGTTTGCATGCTGGGTCCCTGCCGAATTGATCATGATAGAACGTCCGCCTTTTGCAGGTACACTGTAAAGCTTCATAAACAGGGATGGGATCGGAAAACGGACAGAGGTATATATATCCTTCCGGGTTGTACTAAAAATGACGTTCTTGTCATCCGTAGAAAAATTAGAGGGAATGTCCGAAGCCGAATTATAGGTCAATCTTGTTGCCATTCCACCCTCCGAAGACATCACAAAAGCATCAAAATTGCCATGTCGATCGGATGCAAAGGCAATTTTATCGCCATGGTGACTCCATACCGGGTAGCCTTCATAGCTAGGAGTCAAAGTTAAAGCAGTAGCATTTCCGCCGGATGCTGGCACTTTAAAGATGTCGCCCTTGTATTCAAACACGATCCACTGTCCGTCGGGCGAGATAGCCGGATGCCCCGCCCATATAGGGTTTTTGCTTTTTTGACTAAACACTAATATTGGAAAACAAAGAAAAAGGAGCAGTATGTGGTATTTCATGGCTATGATGAATTTTAAACTTTACGGATGACGTACAGCTAGAGATGGATAAAAAGATTTTGAAAATACCGTCTCAGTAACCTCTGAAAAATGTTATCTCTTTATTATTTGTAAACTATGTTAAATAATTACCACAAGCTTTCCGGAAAGGCAATCCGGTATTCTCTTTTTTTACAATTTTTATGATTGGGATATCTTGAAAAATACTATTAAAAGAAGAAATGGGATTGGCTAAATTTAAAGTCGCTCAAGTACCCCCATAATGACTTGTGTCATCTTGGGTTCGGCCATCCCTGCAGCTTCTACCACTTGTTCGATATTAACGGGCTCCAATGCATCGGGAAAGCATTCATCGGTAATTACCGATATGCCCAAAACTTCCATTCCCATATGTACAGCGGTAATTACTTCCGGGATGGTGCTCATGCCTACCACATCGCCGCCGATCATTCGCAGAAATCGATACTCGGCTTTGGTCTCCATGGTCGGCCCGCTCAGTGCCAAATACACGCCCTGGTGCATTTTGATTCTCCTTTCTAGTGCCACATTTTCGGCAATGTCCAGCAATCGTTCTGTGTAGGGTTCACTCATGTCGGGAAAGCGGGGTCCCAAATCGTCGTCGTTGGGACCGATCAGCGGGTTATCGCCCAGCATATTAATGTGATCATTGATCAACATAATGTCGCCGCGTTCATAGTTGGGGTTCATCCCGCCGCAGGCATTGCTGACGATTAGTGTGTCGGTGCTGAGTGCTTTAAGTACGCGTATGGGAAAAGCAATTTGCTGCATCGAATAGCCTTCGTAATAATGAAAACGCCCCTGCATGGCTACCACCTCTTTGCCGCTTAGGGTTCCAAAAAGGAGGCGTCCTGCATGACTCTCTACGGTAGAAACTGGGAAATGTGGGATATCGGAATAAGAGATGCTCCCGGTTACCTCTATTTCATCAGCCAGGTGCCCTAAACCGGTTCCGAGAATGATTAAATAACTTGGGCGTGCTTTGGTGTGTTCTTGGATATAGGAGAGAGCTTCATCGCGTTTTTGGCGAAATTCTTCAACGGATTCTCGATGCATGGGGCAGTTTGAGTTTAGGTTTAATAAAATGGTTTCAGAAAATACGGAATGCAGGACAAAAAATGTAAACTCATAAAGTGTGATAGGTTTACACTAGTAAAGATGAAATAAGGTGATGAGGCAATGATTATTGCGTGATAGCCTGTGACGTCAAGCTACCACAAGAACTTTACTATTAATTCCTGGAACCCTCCTTTATGACGTCCGGATGAGAGCCCTTTTTTATGTCATTTTTCCCTGTAATATTAATCCAACTCATCGATGATATCATCAACATTTTCGGCTCCCGGCGGCAGTGTCTGGGGGTCCTCTTCAAGGTCATCTTCCTTGGTATTCGACAATTGTTTTTTTCTTTTCCGGCCGCGCTCATTTATTTTTTTTGAAAACTTCTCTTCCTCATCCGGCAAGTCAAATAAAGCGGCCTCATCTTTGGAAAACTGTTCCAACGATTCCTGAGCCAATTCAAGGTAGGAACGGATACCCCCGATAATCTCCTTGCGTCGATCAAGGAGACGAATAATACTTTGTCGAACTTGCTGGCGTTGTTGAGTAGCCTCGCGAATGATAGATTCCGCTTCGATTTCTGCCTTTTCTATTTTGTTGCGAGCATCTTTACGAGCTCCCGATAGTTTTTGTTCAGCAGACTCTTTGGCCGTCTGAAGGGTTTCGTGAAGGGCTTCTTCAACACGTTCATAGTGTTTTAGTTTTTCTTCCAGCTCGTCAATTTTATCTTCAAGCTCTCGATTGCGAGCTACCAGGTGTTCCCATTCGTTAGACATGAGGTTCAGGAAGGCTTGAACTTCTGATTTGTCGTAGCCGCGCAGCGACTTTTCGAATTCCTGTTGTTTAATTTCAAGTGCCGTTAATTTCATAGCTAAGTTCCCTTACCGGAATAAATTATGTGATTTAAACGTCCTATTCCCTAAGCATGTTCCGCAGGTTGTCATTGTCCTGTTTCGAACTTGTTTTTTCGCTTTCATGTTCTTCGATCTCTATGCTCTTTTTGGGCGCTTCAACCTGCCTGGGTTTGCTGGAGGAGCTTGAGTTTTTTTGGGGAGGTTCTTCGCTGATAATTGCTTCCAGATTTTGCAGGCGACGTTCTGTGTCTTTTTTATGTTGCATAAAAGCTTTGGCAAGCCTGTTAAAGGTTTCTTCCTCAAGATTACTTTTGCTGCGGTTTATCCAGGATTTTATGAGTCCTGTAATCTTTGTGATCGCTACGATGACCACCGAAGATCCCATAACAATGGCAATGATAGATAGTATAAATTCTTGATCATTCATGATCGAACCTTGTCTTTATTTTTTAAATCATTGGATAATTTACTGTTACGGTCGGTTTCTTCAATTTGAATAAAATCCTTTCCATTTTCCTTATTGGCAATGATAGCTTCCAGATTTTGTACCCGTTTCTGCATCTCCTTCTTATGCTGTATAAATGCACGAGCCAGACGGTCAAAATCTTCTTCCCCAATTGAGAGATTATCTTTTTGAATGGAGGACTTGATGACATGGTATATTTTCCAAAGTAACAAGCAGCCCAGAACCGTCCCAAATGCTATCAGGATAAGTATAACAAGTTCTTCCATTATTGGGTTCTCCGTTTTTTTGCGAGATCTGAAACCTGTCGCTGGTTTTCGCTTTTAATAGATTCTTCGTCATCGATCTCAATTTCTTCCATTCCCTTGCCTGCACCCACTGAAAAATCATTGGGGTCGCCTGCAGCGATAGCCTCAAGGTTTTCGATACGTCCTTTTAGGGAGTTGACCAGCTTTCTGATGTCATCCATCTCTTGTTCATTCTGGCGACTTCGGTTCATCATTTCAATTTTGTTTCTCTGGTATTCCATGATGAACTTTCCAATAATGGCAGCCAGAGGAATAAGTACCCAAATCCAAGTTATCATTGCGAAATCACTCTTTCTTACTATGACTTAAAAATATAATGTACTAAATCTTTAGGAGATTGAAAGGTACTTATAACGATAATTACTGTCCGTAGTTGCGTTCTCCAAAGATTGCACGGCCAACACGTACCATTGTGGATCCCTCTTGAATCGCTATTTCCATATCATTTGTCATACCCATAGAAAGGTGTTCCAGTTGGATGTTTTCACATTCGAGAGAGCGGTGTTCGTCCCTCAGTTTGCGAAGCAGCCTAAATTCGGAGCGTGTTTTTTCGACTTCGTTGGGATTTACGAATGTAGCCATGCCCATCAGCCCGCGAACTCGCACATGGTCGAGTCCCTGTGCATACTTCAGGACCCTTTCCAGGTCCTCCGGCTCGCAACCGCCCTTTTGATTTTCACCGCTGATATTTACCTGTATAAACGTGTTGATTACCCGGCCGATCCGTGAGGCCCGTTTCTCAACTTCTTTGAGATATTTTTCCTTCTCTATCGAATGGATCCAGTTTACCCGCTCCACCATGTATTTGATTTTGTTGGTTTGAAGGTTACCCACCATATGCCACTGGATCTGATCTTCTTGATACGCTTCCATCTTATCCTGAAGTTCTTTGGCCCTGTTTTCACCGAAATGAAGCTGGCCACAGGAGAATGCTTTTTTAATATCGTCAAGCGGTTTCATTTTGCTTACTGCCACAAGGGTAATATCTTTGGGATTACGCCCTGCCTCGTTACAAGCATCTTTAATTCTTTGTTTTACTCTTTCAATATTCTGGCAGATGTCTTCGGCCATAAAACGATTTAAATCTTGTTGAGGTGAACGGTTGTGTCTAATTATCAATCCAAAATAATAACTTTAAAAATAAGCTTTTAAGAAAGGGATTAAAATGCTATTTTGTGAGTCTGAATAAAAGAATCGAACAAAAAATTGATATCTCTGGCTCTGAGTATTTTTTACTTCGACTCTGAACTATTTGCCCTTCGGCTCAGGTGCTATTGGACTGCAACCACAAAGCATGGGGGGCGATAGCTTATATGAATGTTCAGGTTCGGCATATTTCCACCTTCCTGCATAAATGGGCGCCGCCCAACACAAAATTAGACTATGACAATGTGGGTTTGCTTGTTGGAGACCCCAACCAAGAAATTACCCGCGTTTTAACTTGCCTCGATGTAACCTTGGATGTTGTTGATGAAGCCATTCAAAATAACTGTGACCTTATTGTTGCACATCATCCGCTCATTTTTAAGAGCATCGATCGTATCAATCCTACGAATGAGCAAGGGAAAATTATCTTTAAACTTATAAAAAATGATATTTCCCTGATCGCAGCTCATACAAATCTGGACGCCGCACTTGACGGCGTCTCTTTTGTTTTGGGGCAGAGGCTGGGCCTCGAAAATCTGAAATTCCTGGATAACAGTTACAATATCAGCCGAAAGATTGTGCTTACAACCGCACACTCTGACAGCGATTCGGTTTTGAAGTTATTGAATTACTACTCGGCTGAGGAAGCTCATTATTATAAGGTCGAAGGCCGAAAGGAAGGACAGTATACCTATGAGGCTATTATGGATGAGCATAATGTTTCGGATCTAAAAAAAGAGCTGAGAAAGAATGGCTTGCTTCACCGGGGCAGTTTCCAGGTAATGAATGTAGCCAGCCCTTCCAATAATGTCGGTATGGGGGTTGTTGGCTTTTATAGGGACAAAGGGTTAACGCAGCAAGAATTTTTAGATGTTATCGCAAGGGTTCTGAATGTTACTGCTGTGCGTTTTTCGGGTTCGGCAGACCGTATAAAAAAGGTGGCTGTTTGTGGAGGGGCCGGAGTCTCGTTGGCAAGAAAGGCGATCAGTCAGGGAGCTCAGGCGTTTGTGACTGCCGATATTAAATACCACGATTATTTTACCGATACAGAGAATTTTTTATTGGTCGATGTTGGCCATTATGAAAGTGAGGTGCCAATGGTGGCGGCACTTCAAACAGAACTTTCCGAGGCATTTGAACAAATAGATGTTTTGGAGACCCAAGTAACCACCAATCCAATGCAGGTTTTTATACCTGCTGTAAACCGAAATAAGTAGGAATAAACGACGAAACCGTAATCTATGGAAGAAGTACTTCAACAACTGGCTAATCTTCAATATATCGATAGCAGAATCGACGAACTGGAACAACTGCGTGGTGATCTGCCGGAAGAGATTCTGGATATAGAAACCGATATAAATCGATATGAGGCCAAAATCAAACAGCTTGAGGAAGAAAAGAAGGAGCTTAAGGTTGAGAAAGATAACCTGGAGCTTGAGATTGAGGATGCTAAAAATAAGATGGAGAAATATGAGGACCAGCAGTTGTCGGTGCGTAATAATCGAGAATATGATGCGCTGACGAAAGAGATTGAATCTCAAAAGCAGGTTATCGAGAATTCAGAATCTCGTCTCGAAGAGATTGAAAAACGTATGGAGGCTATCGATCCTGAGATTGAAGAGATAAAGGAAAGGCTGGAAGAAACCCAAAAGATCCACAAAGAAAAGCAGGAAAATCTTGACGAAGTTGTTAAAGACACTCAGAAAGAAGAAGATATGCTTCAGGAAAAGCGTGATGAAGTCGAAAAAGATATTGATGAGCGCTACCTTAGAAGCTATAATCGGCTGCGCAACGGACTTTCGAATGGCCTGGCGGTAGTTCCTATGGAACGCGGGGCTGCACTAGGCATGGCTCTGCCTCCTCAAACACAGGTTGAAGTCCGCCGGAAAAATAAAATTATTATTGACGAAAACAGTGGAAGAATTGTAGTTGATCCTTCCTTCTTTGAGACTGCCAAAGAACAGCTTTCCCTCTGATAAATTCAGGGTTTTAATTTTTTAAGCAGGATGTAACACTTCAATTAACATTGCGAAGGTCTTGCATCCTTTATACCATCTTTTGCCTGCCAGCAAAGAAAACAATTATAAGGTATTCTGCGTTATTACCATGTATTCTGTGTGAAATTTATTTTTTGTAACTTATGATTAGGATGATTGGGTAATCGCTCCTGATATTTTCGGGGGAGGAAAGTCCGAACACCAACGAGTACTGTGCTTCCTAACGGGAAGATCCGGGTAACCGGATAGACAGTGCCACAGAAAACAGACTTTCTGCCGACCGGCAGATAAAGGTGAAAAGGTGGGGTAAGAGCCCACCGCTCCGGTGGTGACATTCGGAGGCACGGTAAACCTCACAGGGTGCAAGCTCACGCAGGCAGTGCGTCGCTCGTCGCAATACAGCCGGGTGGAGTGCTTTGAGCCCCGGAGTGATTCGGGGAAAAGATAAATGATTGCCCTCGACAGAATTCGGCTTACAGATCATCCTGAGATAATACATGAAAAGGCCGTCCGAAAGGGCGGCCTTTTGTTTTTGAGCAAGTAAAAATAAGGACTTATGCTTAAAATAATTTTGTGCAGCTCTTCTTTGCTGATTGGAATTTAGCTATATTAGCACGTTAGAAAAGTTGAAATAGATTATGTTTTGACTTTCCCTCCAAATGTTACTAATAGTCAGTCGGGAGTCTGATAATTATGAAATACTACGCTGTTTGTCTGTGCATAATGTGTATAGTTTCGGTGGGGTGTTCTGAAACCGATAGTGATAAAAGCCCTCATATAATTTCTGATAACCCAATTGAATCGGGGCGTTACCTGGTCATAATGGGTGGCTGCAATGATTGCCATACTAATGGTTATCTCGCGACTGAAGGCAAAGTGCCGGAAGAAGATTGGCTCACCGGTTCACCGGTTGGCTGGCAGGGCCCATGGGGAGTTACGTATCCGCCCAATTTGCGGTTACGTGTTCAGGAATGGACTGAAGACGAGTGGGTTACGATTCTTAAAACCCGCACTGGGCTTCCGCCCATGCCCTGGATGAACGTTAATAAAATGAATGAAATTGATGCCCGCGCGATTTATGCGTATATCAAATCTTTAGGCCCAAAGGGAGATCATATGCCTCTTGCGTTAGGGCCTAATGAAATACCGCAAACTCCTTATTTATCTTTGTTCCCGCAGAACTTACACTTGCCGTCGGCAAAGAACTGAAAAATAAAAAGGCGTCTTTTGAGGATGGCCTTTACTTGTTGATAGGGAATATGGGGGTTGTTAAAGCATCAGTTGTTTCATTAAAAGCAAGCAATCCGGTACTTAAACCAATACTTATGCCCGAATGATTCTAGCAAATATTTAAGGTCGTTATGGAAGCATCAGAATTACGAGCATTACAAGCACCGTTAAAAAAACAGTATCGGGAAAGTCCCTCTGAAGCAGAATGGACGCTTCATGCAGAGGGAATGCTGGGCGAGAATATAACGTGTGAGGTAGCTACGGATGCTGGAAAAGTTCAAGCCGGTCTTCATCCCGCAACAGGTGGTGATGGTTCAAAAGTGTGCTCGGGAGATATGCTCCTTGAGGCATTGACCGCTTGTGCGGGGGTCACGTTAAATTCAGTAGCTACGGCAATGCGTATCGAAATTAAAAGGGGGAAGGTAAAGGCGGAGGGGGACTTGGATTTCAGGGGGACACTTGCGGTCTCAAAAGAAGCTCCGGTCGGTTTTAAGGAAATCCGGTTGATTTTCGAACTTGAAACTGACACGGATAAAAAGAAACTGGACAAGTTAATTGAACTTACTGAGCGATATTGCGTAGTATTTCAAACCCTGAAGAAGAATCCCCAAACCCATACATCTGTAAGGGTTGGCTTAGTGCAGTAATTGCAACTATCCCGTTTCCAACTGCGTAAACTTTTAGACTTAAGCTTATTAATTTTCATTGGGGAACGGATGAATAAGGAATTTTTAAAAAAAATCCGCCGGTTGTTACTGCGGCAGAGAGAGAATATTCTTTCTTGGCTGAATGATGAAAATTATAATCATTATTTACAGTTTGGAATGGGGCCTGGTGAAAAACTACCTGAAGAACTGGAAGTAATTGGTGAGATAGATTCAACACTCCAGAAAGTTGAAAACAATACATTTGGTAAATGTGAATTGTGTTCCGGAGAAGTAGAGCAAGATCGTCTTATCCTTGATTTTACAACCTGCGTATGCCTGGATCACTATTCCGAGGAACAAAAAAGGGAGCTCGAACATGACCTCGAGTTGGCAGCTCAGGTGCAGCAGCATCTCTTACCTGGGAGTCTGCCTGAATTGGATGGGGTTAAAATGGCTGTGTTGTCTCGGCCTTTTGGAGCCGTTGGAGGAGATTATTATGATTTTTTCCGTTATAGAGACCATTGCCAGGGGTTGGCTATCGCGGATGTGATGGGGAAAGGGGTTCCGGCTGGTATGTTGATGGCAAATCTACAGGCTTCTTTGCGCATTATGGGGCCTGACTTCACTGAACTTTCAAAGCTGGGAATCCGTCTCAACGAATTATTTCGATTTAACCTCAAACAAATTCGATTTATTACACTATTCTTGGCTGGTTACAATCCGGAGTCCAGAATGCTTCATTATATTAATGCCGGTCACCATCCCCCCTTATTCTGGAATGCCAGTACGAAATTAGAAAAATGGCTCAAGCCTACAGGTCCGGCTATCGGTTTAATGCCAAATGCTACCTTCCGATCAAAATCGCTTCAGTTAAATAGGGGAGATTGGTTGATTTTGTATACGGATGGCTTAGTTGAAGCACGGAATGAGCAAAAACAAGAGTTCGGTTTTGAAAGATTGGCAAAATACACCTCATTCAATACTGCAGGAACGCCTGAATTATTTTTGAACGGGCTTTTGAACAAGGTGAAAAATTTTGGTGCCGATATCAGGGATGATTTGACCGTTATGGTCCTCAAAATTGACTAGGCCCCAAACCGTCCTTTGAACATCAGGATGTAAATATGGTCCTTTCATTTTGGACTGTTTCCGGCATTCGGCGATAGACGACCCATGCCCCCAGGAGGGTAGCGAATCCAATGACCCAAAATGGCAGTTCAAAAAAGTAAATAGCCAAAACTCCTGACAGAAGAGGGCCTACGGCGATTCCCAGGCCAAATCCCATCGTGACTACACTCATCTGGCGCCCTTCTCCGCCAGACTTAGAAATATCGGCTGCCAGCGCAAAGGCCGGGGCTGCGACACCTGCCGCGGCAATGCCTTGAATCAACCGGATAATAATGAGTTGGCCCTGGGTTTGAACTTCTCCAAGTATTATTGTTGTGACGGCCATAAGAATAAGACCGAAAAGTATGAACGGTTTCCTTCCCCATTTGTCAGAAAGATGCCCCAACGGAACCTGTGAAATAAGACGACCAACCATTAACATACTGAATGCGATACTGAATCCAATGGCAGTCATTTCCAGCCTGGCGTTGAATTGATTTTCAAGGGTAGTCACCATCGAAAAGCAACAGGCCATCACGAAAGTAGCTAATGAAGCTGTCAGTATGCCCGGCCCGTAAAGAGATATATCAAATACTTTGAGCCGCCTCGAGGAATTATTGTCCGATTCAATTTTAACTTCTTTCACCCACATTTGAACGAGTAGCATTGAGAGAAAAATAAGTCCGGAGCCTGCGTAAAAGGAGGCATCAAAACCATAACTCACTTGTAAATATCCGCCAATGATAGGGCCTACGGCAAAACCAATAATTCGAAAAGTGCTAAAAACCCCCATCGAGCCACCGCGTGTCTCTTTTTCTGTAATAGCAGTCATCAAAGAAAGAGAAGCTGGAATGGTCAAAGCCACGCCAACACCTTGCAACGTTCGTAGAATAAGCAGATCAAGAAAATTATCTGCGAATACGAAGAAAAGTGTACTTAGGCCGATGAGTCCTAATCCTACTTGAATCAATGATTTTCGTTTATTGAGCTTGTCGCTCAGGGCTCCCATTAAAGGTTGGAAAACTGAAGTAATAAAGCCGAACAGTGAAATTAACAATCCTACCAATACAGGAACGGCAAAATGAATGTGCTCTTTTGGAAGACTGGCTACATATAGAGGAATTAAAATGAATAAAATACTATTGCCCATTGCGTCAGCCATGCGAGCAATAGAAAGTGCCATGACCGCTTTATTAATACCGAGTTTTTTAAAAAGTTTTTCTTTTGGACTCAAAAAAAATTGGCAAATTTAAGTTCTGAAGTAATGAAAGATAGTTACACTTAAGATAATGGTTTCGTTCCTTTTGAATTTATTTTTTAGGTATAAAAAATAATCCGTTGTTCTTACGGATGGTTACTAAATGACAGTGTTCTCAATCCTATTTTTATGAAGACGTATAAAATCGGTTATCGGTTACTCACTATTTGTGCAATTCTCGGACTTTGTTTGATTGCCTGTCGGCAAGAACCTATAAATAAGAAATTAGAGAAGTCGTTAAATGACAAACGGATTACGCTGCCCAACGGCTGGTCTTTATCGCCTGCCGGCCGCATTGTCCGTGTTGGGGATCTGCCTTTGAATACAGCGGTTTCCAGGGATGGGAAGCTGTTGGCTGTAACAAATAACGGTTACGGAAGGCAAGGAATAACGTTGTTGGACATACCACAAGAAACGGTTTTAGATTCTGCAAGGCTCCAGCGGTCGTGGGTGGGACTGTCATTTGCCAATGACAGTCTCTTGTATGCTTCCGGAGGCACTAATAATGATATCCAGGTTTTTGGTATTCGAAATTCTCATCTGGTCAGAAAAGATTCGATTATGCTTGGTAAACCGTGGCCCGATAGTAAAATTTCACCCGCCGGACTGACTGTAAATCCAGAGGGCACAATCCTATATACTGTAACAAAAGAAGACAGCGCCTTATATGTGGTGAACCTGCAAAACAAAGAGATTGTTCATAGGGTGAAGCTGAATGCCGAAGCCTATACCTGCCTATTATCACAAGACGGCAGCGAGTTGTATATATCTTTGTGGGGCGGACGGGAAGTGGTGGTATATGATGTTGAAAATGGAAGAATTACTGATAGTATAAAAGTAGAAGGACATCCCAATGATATGGCCCTAGGAAAGGGTGGGAGTTACTTATTTGTGGCAAACGCCAATTCAAATTCTGTATCGGTAATAAATTTGAGTCAAAAAAAAGTTGTTGAATCCCTGAATACCGCTTTATATCCCAACGCACCGGCCGGAAGTACGCCCAATGCCATTGCTCTTTCAAAAGATGGCAATACGCTTTATGTGGCAAATGCGGATAATAATTGTCTGGCTGTATTTGATATTACAACTCCGGGCCAAAGTCGCTCCAAAGGTTTTATCCCTACCGATTGGTATCCTACTTCCGTAGACGTTGCCGGTAACAAGATCGTTGTAAGCAATGGTAAGGGGGATGGCTCTGAAAGCAATCCCAATGGGCCACAACCGGGGAAGCATATGACAGGTTCTCAGTATATCGCCGGGTTATTTACTGGGAATATCTCATTTATTGATCGACCGGATCAGATAGATATGGCAACATATTCACAGGCTGTTTATAAAAATACCCCGTATCACAAAGGACATCTTTCGGCGGCAGATATAACAGAAGATAATCCTATCCCAGCAACCGGGGACGGACAGTCACCGATTAAACATGTTTTTTATATCATCAAGGAAAACAGAACCTACGATCAGGTTTTGGGTGATCTTTCCCGGGGGAACGGGGATTCCACGCTCACGCTTTTTGGTGAAAATGTGACCCCAAACCACCATGAGTTGGCTCGTAACTTTGTTCTGCTGGATAATTTTTATGTGGATGCCGAGGTAAGTGCTGATGGGCATAACTGGTCGATGGGAGCATATGCCACAGATTACGTAGAAAAAACGTGGCCTACGTTTTATAGCGGACGGGGAGGGACTTACGATTACGAAGGCAGTCGGGATATTTCGTCTCCCGAGAAGGGGTATATCTGGAACTATTGCCAAAGGGCCGGGGTGAGCTATCGGAGTTATGGGGAGTTTGTACAACTGAAGCAAGCTACGCTGGATGTTTTAAAGGGCCATATTGATAAAAGTTATCCTGGTTTTGATCTTGATATTCAAGATATTTATCGAGAAAAGGAATGGGAACAAGATTTTGATTCTCTGCTAGCGCAGAATGCAGTGCCCCAATTTCAGACGATACGCCTGCCTAGTGACCATACTTCCGGAGCCCGGGCTGGCAAACCGACGCCTGATGCTTATGTCGCAGATAATGATTTGGCGCTGGGCCGCATGATTGATCACCTTTCACACAGTTCAATTTGGAAAGAATCGACTGTATTTGTTGTGGAGGATGATGCTCAGAATGGCCCGGATCATGTGGATGCTCATCGGTCAGTTTGCTTAGTTATCAGCCCTTATGTGAAAAGGGATACGGTTGTTCATACCATGTATTCAACAGCATCAGTGCTTCGAACGATGGAATTAATCTTAGGACTGCCGCCCATGAGCCAATATGATGCGGCGGCGACCCCAATGTTTGATGTTTTTACAAGTCAAATTGATACGACTTCTTACACTGCCTTGCCCAATCGTGTTGATCTTAATAAGAAAAACATAGCTTCGAAATTGTCGCCGAAGAGTAGTCACTTTAATCTCTTGGTAGCAGATGCAGCTCCGGATGTGGCTTTTGATGAAATTATATGGAAGGCTATGCGAGGCATTGACAGTGATATGCCAGCACCGAGACACAGTGCTTTTCTTATGATTCCGAAAAAGGAAAAGGATTGGGATGAGGATGATTAGCATGAATCACTGTCGGATGGCGAAAGAAGAAGTGCATGAACCCAATGAGTTATCGGGTTAGTCTAACCGCAAGTAAGGTTATTCAAAGCATTAAATTATAAATTTAATTTTTATTCTTACCCAGATATTTGGCCGGATCCTGGTGGTAAAATTGTTGAAGTTGGTTGTATAGATCCGGATGCTTCTGCTTTAATTCTACAGGTTTTTCAAAGAAACACTCTGTTATAACAGCAAAAAATTCTGCAAGGTTTGTTGCTCCGTAAGCATCAATTAAGGTATGCTGATTTCGACGCAGTGCTCGAAGAAATTTCCGGTATTCGCCACCCACTATTCGTGCCCACGAGAGATAGCTTGAATCTTCGTATTCTTCCTCAACCTGTTCGGTTGCACCGTATTCATAATCCAACTGGTGAGCAAATTCATGAAAGACCAGGTTTTGTCCGTCGTGAATATCTGAAGCCCCTTTTTGAACCTCATTCCAGGCTAGGACCACATGCCCACGTTGCCACGCTTCCCCATTACGTTGTTGGAACCCCTCCTCTACAAAAAAGCTATTTTGTTGCGTCTTAATTCTGGCGACATAAGTCTCCGGATAAACTAGTATGGATCTGAGATCTTCATAAAAGCTTGAGAGGTTTTCGATACCGAGCATCAGGATGCACGCCTGGGCGGCGATAGTGACCCGAATTTCATCAGTAATGTGAAGGCCCGCACAACCTTCAAATGTTTTTTCATTCAGGAAAATATTGACCAGACCCTTCAGCTTGGTTTGAAGCTCAGTCGGCAGATAGCGGTAGTATGGCACATTTTGTTTCAGTGTGGTGAGCCACTTTTCCGGGAAAGGTTGTTTCATTAAACGCCGTCGTCGCCTCTCTGTAAAACCAAACATGAGATCGCTCCTTACATATTAACTTTATAGGTCCCTTTGTATTTGCGTTCGAGTTCACGTTTCGTATCGCGTTCTTTGATATCTTCACGCTTGTCGTACTTCTTTTTACCTTTGGCCAGGCCGAGCAACAATTTCGCATACCCCTTTTTGAAATAAAGTTTAAGGGGAATTAGCGTATATCCTTTTTGTGTTACCGCCTTGTCAAGCTCGGTAATTTCTCGTTTGTTGAGCAGCAACTTCCGCTCACGGCGCTCATCATGGTTGGCATAAGAACCATGTTCATAGGGTTTGATATACATGTCTTTCAACCATACTTCTCCATCCTTGAAATATGCAAATGCTTCATTGAGGCTGGCCTTCCCTTTACGCAACGATTTAACTTCGGTACCTCGTAAAACAAGCCCTGCTTCGTAGGTTTCTTCAACACTATACTCATGCCGAGCCTTGCGGTTTTTTATGGTAGGAGTACTGTTTTTTGACATATGCTACACTTTGATCACTTTAAATTGCTTCTTATAAGATAATCCTCTAAAGATCAGTGCCATTTTCCGACAAAGGTAATGTCAGAGTAAAAAACGTTTCACAAGCTTTTCTCGTATGAGGATTATTAATAATCAAATCCGAGGTTGCGGAGTTCTTTAATGATCTCATCTCCGGGAGATCGGTCGGGCATGGTGTTATAGATACCCATTATTTGTTGGATTTCGGATCGTGCTTTCTGGTTATTGGAATTAATTTTAAGGACAGCAATATATTGTTCAAGAGCAGACATCATCCGGTCACGCATACTGCTGTCTTTAGGTCCTCTATACTCTAGAAACAAGCCGTAATTCAGATGCGCTTTTTCTTTTAAAGCAGAAATATCGGCTTTCGTATCATTCTCATTTGCGTTATTTAGCAGATCCAGGGCTTGGGTATAGTTGTCCTCTGAAATAAGTTGGTCAACCTGCTTTGATAAATCTTTTGGTGTCTCATTGGAGCAGGCAGTAAACAGTACGGCTGCGAATATCATCAAAAAATAGCGCATGTAAGTAAGTTTGGTATTGATGGTTAAGGGTTCCAGGAGCCAAAGATAAGGAAAGATTCTAGATCATATATAACGGATTTGGGCTAATACACAATACAAAAATGGCCATGCTGAGCCAGCCCAGGAACTTGCGTGTAGGATCCAGTTCCCGTTCGTAAAGAGCAGGGGGATGTTCGATTTTGACCACGAAGGCAATAAAAAATGACCAGACAACCCAGATCAAAGAACCCGCTGTAGAGATATCACCGACTATGAAATAGAGGTAGAATGCAGAAATGCCAAGGGAACAGATCGTTACCGGCGTGATCCAGCTATAGTCCTCCCGAAAGGCCTTTCGTAATAGGAAATGTAAAATGCCGGCCCAAATAAGCCAGCTTAACAGGCCATAGGCATAATCATATTCGCCGAGAGACAGGTGGATAAATGGAATCGCCTCTATGCTGGCTAGGGTGATGAGAATAGTGAAGAAACCGCGTGCTACAATACGGTGTTTTTTAAACCCAATAAGGGAATAAAGAATATGTCCACCGTCAAGCTGACCGATTGGTGTTAGGTTAAGTGCGGTGAAAAAGAGACCCAGCCATCCGGCGAATAAGAATGGGTAGTGGTACATCTCCCACATAGGGGGTACATTTTGAAAGAAAGATGCCAAGAATCCATAAAGCAGGGTATTACCTACGATGAGAAGGCTGCCATGCGTTTCATAGGTTGGAGAAGTGGGATAGGTTCCATGGATCGCCACAAAATGCTTAATTGATTCATGGCCTGCAAAGTGTTGGATATACGATGGGTCGGGCAGCGTTGAAAATCCATATAACAAAATGCCCAGCGATACAATGAAGCCTGCCAGCGGCCCCGCAGCTCCAATATCAAACATTTGATATGTATCGTTTATTTTCTGTTTGATACGGATGACGGCTCCAAGGGTACCAATCCCAAGTGGCACCGGAATAAAATAGGGAAGTGTAACCTTCACATTGTGATATAGGGCAGCAAAGTAATGGCCGAATTCGTGAACGCCCAGAAATCCTAATAGTAGCCCGGCAAATAACAACCCCCGGTAAAAGTCAGGAAGCGTAGGCAGTGCTATCGGAAAAAGAGAAGGATCAAATCCGACAAAGCTGGCCCCGGCCAGTGAAACCGTCCCGGCCGTGATAATAAATAAGGCCAAGTGCTTAAGAATCGTTTTTAAATCCAGCAAAGGTTGATCTTGCTGGGAAAAAGACGGTTCTGCAGCTATCTCGCTAATTTGAAACCTTGTAGTGTCTGTTGTGGGTTTGTTATCCAAAGTAATTATTAATCTTTAAGAATTTGCTCTTATAATGGGCATGGTCATACAACGGGCACCACCGCGTCCCCGGCAAAGTTCATGACCCAGAAAACTGATCGCAATTTTTTTATCTCTGGGATCAAACGTTGCATCTTTATATGCTTCAATAAATTCGTATTGATTTAAGAGCTCATAACCATGTTCTTCCAATTCCAGAAACGTGTTTGTATTTCGTTCATATCCAACAATAACACCTGGAGCTAATGCAAAAACGTTTGCGCCGTCTGTCCATTGTTCACGAAATTGATTGGTGCGTTGTTTGCCCCCGCAATGTATGAAAGTAAATTCCCGGCCTAATCGCTCTTCCATAGCTTGTTTCAGGGAGGGCTGGGTTTCCGCAGTAATCGATCCGTTTTTGGATGTAAGTGCCACCACATTATCATGACGCTCTGTAATGGCCGGAGGAAAGACAATGCACTCATCCCGGCTTGCAAAAGTAAAGATGGTATCCAGGTGCATGGATGATCGTTGCTTGGGGATATCGACAGCCAGCACGTGTTCAACGCCCTGATTCAACAGTTTAGCAGTGGCAGTCATCAGCCCGCTGAAAGAAGTACGTTCACTCATGCCAATCAGCACTACTTCTTCAGAGGCTACTAAAACGTCTCCCCCCTCAATAGATTCCTGTTCTGCCGTTTTGATTACCTTTTCTTTGATCTCAGAGAAAAGAGGATGAAATTCGATGAGTGTTTCCATCAGAATGGCTTCCCGAGCGCGGGCTTTTTTCGCAGGATTTGAAAGTAAAATATTGTTTCCAACGACGGCAGCTAAGTCCCGGGTAAAAAGCATGTTAGGTGTTGGAAGCATGTTAAACCCACTGATTGACGGGGTAGTCCCGTCAATTGCAAATTGTAATAGCTCTTTGGGTTCCAGATGGTGTAGATCATGTTCTATGGAATGAAGGTTTTCTTCGGGAAGGCGTTTAATAAGTTTGTCAATAGAAAATGCCCGGGCCTCTTCTGAGTGCAGGCATTCTAGAAATAAGTCAGTTATCTCATAAATTTTACCGTCTTCCGGCATAGCTGCTTTAAAGACCTTTAGCATATCCAGGTGTTCTTGTCGGGCATCTTCTTCAAAGATGATATCATCAAAAAGTAACTCGTCTTTTAACTCGGGATTGACAAGAGAAACTTCGTTACCCGGAGTGTGTACAATAACGCCTTTTAGTAATTCAGTTTCGGAATTAACGGATAGATTCATGAATGATTTTGTTAAGTCGGGAGTTGTAAATTTTTGAGCAGCGACACTATAAATATCAAAATATAGTCGGACCCTAATATACGTTTTGATGACGCAATATTTAAATAGCGATTTTGGTAGAAAATTCAGTTACAATTTATCTATTTTAAGCCGCACGATTATTTCTTAAAAGCTGTTTAACGATTGAAGAATAATAAATAAATTGAAGTTTTAGTAAGAGCATGCCTACCCAGACAGAAATCGAATCGCTGGTCTATCTTTTAGAAGATCCGGATCCTTATGTGCAATCTGAAGTTAGAAGGCGGCTTTATGAGCTGGGTGAGGCGGCTGTTCCCTTGTTGGACCAGCAGAAAAGCCAGACGAGGGATGAGGATGCAAAGAAGCTTTTGAGTGACATTATTCACTGGATTACTTTCAGCAGTATCGAGGAAGACTTTCTCGATGTTTTGGAAGGAGGGCTTAAAAATCTTAAACAGTTGGAAGACGCCGTATTTATACTGGCTCGTTTCAGTAATCCCACCCTGAGAGAGAGTGAGTACAAGAATAAGCTGGATCGCTTTGCAGATTCGATTCGGCATGATGTCCGTTATTCGCTCGATGAAAGTCAGAAGATGCAAAAAGTATTAGATTTTGTTTTTAACGAGCTTGGATTTTCAGGGAGTACAACAGACTATTATAATACGGATAATTCGTATATGAACAGGGTTATCGACTGCAGGCGGGGGCTGCCCATTTCCCTGGCCCTTGTGGTCCTCTTTATTTCCCGGAGACTTGATATCCCTTTTTATGGAGTCAATATGCCAATCCACTTCATGTTGAAGTTCAAAGGAAATAAGGGGGAAGTATTTATTGACCCTTTTGACCATGGAAAAATTGTCACATATAACCAGTGTTACTACTTTTTGAAACAGAATGGGGTTGAACCAAAAAGTAAACACTTCGAAGTTAGCACTGAAGCTGACATACTGGCTCGTTGTATTCGAAACTTGATTAATAGTTATGAAAGGACTGAACAGGTTGACAAAGCGGAGTTGCTCAAAAAATTATTAAACACGGTTGAGATGATAGTCCGCCCTTAGGCTGAAGAACCTGTATTTTTATAGCTATATGGGTTATTACCTTTACTTAAGGTGAATGTCTTGAATTCTAATTTTGAAGTCTGGCAGTTATTATTGATCTTAAGAGGCGCCTTATCAGGCGTCTCTCTTGATGAATAGTGGAGGCCTCACTTTGAACGGTGAGGCCTTCTTTGTTTAAAGTTCCTTCTGTAAAAAATGTTCTATAAATCTTGATCCATTTAGATAAGCCGGAGAGGGTGATTATTGTATGAGATCAAAGTTCAAAGCCAAAAGCATCTTTTTCTTCGTTTATAAATTCGAATGGATTAATTTGCTCGGCTATTTCGTAGAAAGAGGATGCTTCTTCCCGGTTGCCGTTAAACTTGTGGATATCCCCGGCTAATTTGTAAAGCATTGGATTGGCCGGAGCACGATTCATCAGCTCTTTTAACATGGGAACAGCTTCTTCAAAGTTTTTATTTTCTACAAGAATTGCCAGTGAATAAAGATCGGCTCTCAATGTCTTGTTTTGGGGTTTTAACTGGTTCAGGTAGTGAGTACAGCGTGAATAGATGTTTCGTTCGTAATAAAAACGCACGAGCTGGTAAATCAGTGATGCCGGTAATTCTACATTCTCGAGCCGGTCTTCGAGTCGCCGCATAACTTCGCGTTCATTCATCACCATAAAAAGGTGTACCAATTTGCAAAGTATCTCTCCATCATGCTCAGAGTTCAGAATTTCGGTCTTTAGTTCGTCGGTAAAAAGTCGCTGAAATTGTTTCTTTATTTCTTCTTCAGGAAACAGAGGATTAACCAAATCATCCAGTGCCATAAGCTGGTCGAAGGTGCTTAAAGATTTCAGCTGATCTTCCGAGAAGATCTCGATTTGCCACTTTTCGTTAAAATAGGCCACATTTTTCCAATATTGTTCGCTTTCAGTATCCAGGTCAAGTGAAAAGGTGGTTGTTCCAAAATGATGTATTACTTCTATGTGGGGGGCTATACCCACCTTATGGCCTTCCGTCCGTGCTTGGAAACACACGTCGATATCTTCAAAAAATGTCAATTCGTACTCCTCATCCATTTGCAGGCCGGTATCAAGACGCATCATCATACAAAAACTATCCAGGTACTCTGCTCGAACTAAGTCGGGA
>JASFMR010000038.1:0-31875 GCA_050117475.1 Balneolaceae bacterium
ACCGTAAGGTTATTGAAATGCGCCATATGGAGGAGAAAAGCTACCAGGAAATAGCAGAAGTACTCGATTTGCCGCTCGGAACCGTTAAAGCGCATATTTTCAGGGCCCGAGAGCTGCTTTACAAGGCACTAAAAGACAAAAAAGAGAAGTTTTAAAGTCGGTGATTGCCAACCGCCCATTGCCTACTGCTTACTACTAAGATTCTCGGCAACGGCAGCCACGTTGTCTTTGTATTTCTCAAACTTGGCCCTTCGGATGGCACTTCCCTCAAACAACTCGTCATACTGCCGGATATCCAATTCTTCCCAAAAATCGATTTTATGATCCAGTAGTTTTTCTCTGGGGAAGAGGTCCTCGATCTGTCCGTAATCGGCATCCCGGTTCCAGGGACAAACGTCCTGGCAGATATCGCAGCCGAACATCCAATTGCCAATGTTATCGCGATCGCCTTCGGGAATGTTCTCTTTGAGCTCGATGGTGAGGTAGGAGATGCACTTGGTGGCATCCACACGGTAAGGTTCGTAAATGGCATTTGTGGGACACGCTTCGATACAGCGGGTACAACTGCCGCAATGATCGGTAATGGGAGCATCGTAGAGGAACTCGGCATCAACAATCATTTCGCCGATGAAGAAAAAGGATCCCATGTTTTTATTGAGGATGTTGGAATTCTTGCCCATCCATCCGAGTCCGGACCGTACCGCCCAGGCTTTATCCAGTACCGGTGCTGAGTCCACGAAAACCCGGCCTTCCAGGCCTCCTAATAACGCTTCTGTCTCGGCGAACAGGGCTTTTAGCTTTTTCTTAAACACTTTGTGGTAATCACGTCCCTGGGCGTATTTGGCAATCTTGGGTTCATCGTTCCGAGACATCTGTTTTCGGTGTCTGGGATGAAAGTAGCTGCCGATTACCGAAACTACTGATTTAGCTCCGGGGATGAGTTTTGTCGGATCGACCCGTTTATCAAAATGGTTTTCCATCCAGCCCATTTTGCCGTGTCGGTCTTGGGTAAGCCACTCGCGCAGGCGGCGCTCTTCTTTTTCGAGACGCCCGGCTTTTGCAAATCCGCATGCATTAAAGCCCAGCCTGAGAGCGGCTTCGCGTACTTTCTGTGTTCGATGGCGCAAGTTCATGTTGATATTTCTAGTTTCTTAATCAATGGACAAAAATAAAGGATTGGATGGCTTCTTGAAAAATAAGGCTTGCCAGTTAGAAATAACACAGAAAAGCAGGAGGTACCGATTGCCCCCCACCTCTAATCACAGGTGCTAACTTACCAGCTACCAGCAATTAAACTACTCCATGTCATCTTGTCCGCCAGCCGGCCGGGATCAGGATCTTACCAAGTCTTTTGCCAACTTCCCATCTCAAAGTTTCTTAGCGTCAACCTCATTAAGCCCCCCATTTTCCAGCTTAACAGTTCGATAGGGGTACTGTTTAACAGTATCATAATCATGAGTCACCATCAGCACCGCCATCCCCCTGTTATTGATTTGCTTAAGCAAATCCATGATTTCTGCAGAAGCCTTCGGATCAAGGTTACCGGTCGGCTCGTCAGCGAGCATAATACGGGGCTCATTAGCCAGGGCACGGGCAATGACAACCCTTTGCTGCTCCCCGCCCGAGAGATCCTCCGGCATATTCTTTCGCTTGTGGCTGAGTCCTACCATCCCCAGAACTTCAAGCACTCTCTGTTTGATATAATTCTTTTTCTCTCCCGTTACTTCAAGAGAGAAAGCCACATTCTCGTAAACCGTCCGGTCGGGCAATAACTGAAAATCCTGGAAAACAATGCCCAGGCGACGACGCAGGTAAGGTACTTTTTTTTCCGGCAGGGTGGTAACCTCCATATCGGCAACACGTACGTTACCGAAATCGGGAAGCAAATCCCGGTAAATAAGCCTGAGAAATGAACTTTTACCGGCTCCGGTTTGGCCTATGAGGTAACTGAATTCTCCATTGGCGAGGCTGAAACTGATATTGTCGAGCACCTTCCGGTGATCATAGGAGACGCTGACATTTTCTAATTCTATAACTGAACGTTGGGACATTGAAGGACCATTGTGATTCGTAAACTCTGTTCGTCGGCTTCTTCAAATTCAAAGCCATTGTATTTAGCTCGTATGTTATACGCTGTTTGATTGATAATATCAAGCATTTGTTGCAGCGTATATATTTTCTGGATGTGCCTCTCCCGAAACTGCTCCAGGACGGTCTCCCGGTCATCGGCAAGCTTCTCGATCCGGAATTCATTTTCATGGATCTGTTGTTCGGGATCATAGAAGCTTTTTCGGAAAAACCGGTAGTTGTCATCCGAATATCCTTCTTCGTTATTCAGATACTCGATAGCCTGAATGGAATTCTTTGGCGTGGTAAAATCAAATATAAGCAGGCTATCGGGTTTGAGTACGCGCTTTACCCCTTTCAGGAATTTGAGAACCTCTTCGGGGGTTTGCAAATAGTTGACACTGTCAAAGACCGAAACCACAATATCAAATTTCCGGTCTATGTTGATGTCAAGGAAGTCCATAACGTCAAATGACACATTGCAGCGCATCTTTTCATTTTTTATGCGTGCCTTGGTTATCATCTGGGGAGACTTGTCTGTTGCCACGATATCGTAGCATTCCAGCTCATCCAGAAAAAGGGAAAGGGAGCCCGTCCCGCAGGCCAGCTCCAAAATAGTTTTGGGATTGGGGTGGTGTTTCAGGATGATGGCATCAATAAAGTCGGCCCACAGCTCGTAATTTACATCTTCCATCACGATATCGTAGATGTCCGCCAGCTTTGAATATTCGGGTAGATCAACGGTATGCATTACGAGATGGCCTCTTTTTTTCGATTTTCGGTAAGCTGTATGGCAAGTGAAAATGCCTGGCCGAAAGAAGAAGGATTGGCTTTATTCTGGCCCGCAATATCAAAAGCAGTGCCGTGGTCGGGCGATGTTCGTACGAATGGCAGGCCGGCTGTAAAGTTGACCCCGGCGCCAAAGGAAAGGGTTTTAAAAGGGATCAACCCCTGGTCATGGTACATCGCCAAAATGCCGTGGTATTCTTTATATTTTCTATTGCCGAAAAAACCGTCGGCGGGGTGGGGGCCGCTGATCTCCATGCCACGGGACTGGGCATCATGAATGGCGGGCGAGATAATATCGATCTCTTCGGTACCGATGACGCCGCCGTCCCCTGCATGGGGGTTTAAACCCAAAACAGCTATTTTGGGACTTCTGATATTAAAATCCCGATTCAGGCTTTTGTGCATTATCCCGATGTAACGCGAGATGGATTGTTGCGATAATGCCCCCGGGATCCCGGAAACGGGGATATGTATGGTAGCCAGTCCTACCCGAAGATCGCCATTAACCAGCATCATCATAAAATCGCTGGTGCCGGTATGTTCGGCTAAAAATTCGGTGTGCCCGGGAACATGATAGCCGGCTCTGTTTATGGCCTCTTTGGAGATGGGGGCCGTAACCAGCGCATCAGCCTTGTGACTGTTGCATAAATCAATACCTTTTTTGACGGCCAGCATGGCACATTGGCCCGCCTGTGCACTGAGCTTGCCGGGCACTATCGAAGGTTCCTCTTCCCCGTAACTCTCCAAAACGTTTATCTTACCATCTTCGATTTGGCTTTCAGACTCAGCGTGGTGATAATCGATTTCCATGGAAAGTAAATGGCGATAGAAATCAACGGCTTCGCCTGACCCCAAAATGATAGGAGTAATATTATCCGGGGATCGTTTTTTAAGAGTCTTGAGGATGACCTCAAGTCCAACCCCGTTATAATCGCCGCTGCTAATGGCAATTCGAAAATGCATATTAACTATGGTTTAAATCCTTGTTGCTACCTTGTCTGCCCGGAAACAAGCTTGAAATCTCCAAAGCCGGTTGTGGCCTCGAAAACAAATGTCCGTGACGGATAAGTCCATATTTCCGTTGTCGGTCCGTTGGTAGGGAATTTCCGCTCAATATTCTGTGGCGGGCCGAATTTGATGTACACCTCACCCTGGTCACTTTTATATCCGATGATATTTTCAGTAGAGAAATGTTCATAAGCGTAATCGATGCGACGGTAAAATTCGGCCATCAGTTCATTGTACTCCGTTTTGGGGGTCGGATCCCGCTTCTCCCAGAAAGCTCGGAATTTCTTTTCCCGTTCTGACCGCGAGCCGCTGGATATATCTTTAATGGTTTCTTTGTCTGCAATGAAATGAAGCATATCGATGGCTGTATCCAAATTTAGCAGGCTGGTAGGCATATCAATCCAGACCGAACGGAAGACACTCCTCGAAACGGGCATTTTGTCCCCGTCTTTGTGGATGGTCAGCCGGTATGTAGCATTGGGGAAATTGCGATTCGGTATCTTTGTCAGGGCATAGGCATAGCCTTTTTCCGACGAGGCAAGATCCAGCAGGGTACCTTCCTTGTCTGATTTCAAGGTGGGGATAAGGTTGGTCTTTATATCTTCTGCTGAAAGCTTCTTGGAATAAACAGCTTCTTTTTTGGTCGTATCATCATCAGCTATATTCAAGCGATTGATCTCCAGGGTATATTCAGCACCGGACTCATATGTTGGAATGTATGCGAGCGCATAAAAATCCTTGCCGTAGTTCACACTGGAACCCATATCGGAAATACGTAGTTGCGTCTCGGGGCCTTTCGAAAGCAGTTGCTCCCCAAAGAGCACATTGCCGACCTTCATGTTACCATAGGACTCAACTTGTGTGGTTTGTATCCTCGATAACCGGCTGTCGGTGTCCTCACCTCGCTTCATTTGCAATACATAGCTGTATATACCCGGGCTAACCTTTACCTTGAGGTATCCTTTTAAATATTCTGTATTGGATTTACTTTGGTCGTAGCTTTTGGCATAGGCCGTGTCAGACCAGAATGTTCTGCCGGCCAGTTCCAGTCCTTCAACTGAAATGTCATCGTTCTTCCTCAACCGAGACTCGTCTGAGTGGAATACCTCCATATTTAAACTTACGGTACTGTAATATTGATTGTCGGAAGATGGGGCTTTTACCTTTTTAAAAGGCAAAAAATTGTATGACAGACTGAATACCGATGCAAAGGTAAGTGTTGAATCGTTATCCCCCGGCAAAACGATAAAATCGAAATGGACAGGGTTTTGTCTATTTTTCATAGCCAGCTGACGATAACTGAGATTGCGTTGGGCTTTGGTAGTTGGTACCCAAACCAGGAAAAATGCGAATAATAATGTCGCCGTCAGTAAATTTTTTAAAATGTTCACTTGTAATCCGGTTAGTTATAGTTTGACTCGGCCTCGTTGCAATTGCAAATTAAGGAACTTGAATCGAAATAAACACAATCATTGTTTTGCGATTGATAAAATTCCTTATTTTCAAAACGCCTAGGAATTGCAATCTATTATTATAAAAGAATAATCAGCTTTATGAGTTCACAAGCAAACAGTGCCACTTCCCCGAATGATCTGAAATCACTCATTCGTCAAATTAACGAAACAGAAGCCGAGATCAAGAAGGGCGGAGGGGAAAAACGAATAAAAAAGCTCCACAAAAAAGGTAAAAAGTCTGCTCGTGAGCGGATAGATATGCTGGTTGATGATAACTCGCGTTTTTATGAGCTGGGATTGTGGGCCGGTTACGAAATGTATGAAGAGGAAGGAGGATGCCCGGCAGGCGGGGTCGTGATGGGGATCGGCAGCGTCTCGGGAAGAGATTGTGTGATTGTTGCCAATGACGCTACGGTGAAGGCCGGCGCCTGGTTTCCGATTACGGCTAAAAAGAATCTGCGGGCGCAGGAGATTGCAATGGAAAACCATTTGCCCATCCTTTACCTGGTGGATTCTGCAGGCGTATACCTGCCCATGCAGGATCAGATTTTTCCGGATAAAGAACACTTCGGGCGCATCTTCCGTAATAATGCGGTGCTGAGTGCCAAAGGCATTCCCCAGATTGCGGCCATTATGGGCAGTTGTGTGGCCGGCGGCGCTTATTTGCCGATTATGAGCGATGAAGCCTTGATTGTTGACGGGACGGGGAGCGTATTCCTTGCCGGCAGTTATTTGGTAAAAGCGGCTATCGGCGAGAATGTGGACAATGAAACGCTTGGAGGGGCCACCACACATACCGAGATCAGCGGCGTGACCGACTATAAGATGAAAGACGACGAGGAGTGCCTTAAGACTGTGCGAGACTTGGTTGACAAACTGGGACCTTATGAGAAGGCCGGCTTTAATCGCAAGGAGCCGGTAAAACCGGCACGTGATATCACCGACATTTTTGACTTGTTTCCCGATGATCGCACCAAGCCTTATGACATGCATGATATCCTGGATTGCATCGTTGACGAGGATTCGTTTACGGAGTTTAAAAAAGGGTACGGCCAGACACTCATTACCGGTTATGCCCGTATTGATGGCTGGAGCGTCGGTATTGTGGCTAACCAGCGTAAAATCACAAAAACGAAGCAGGGAGAAATGCAGGTAGGCGGTGTGATCTATTCTGATTCGGCCGACAAGGCTGCTCGTTTTGTTATGAATTGTAACCAGAAGAAAATACCGATCATTTTTTTCCAGGATGTGACCGGTTTTATGATTGGAAAGCGAAGCGAACACGGGGGCATCATTAAGGATGGGGCAAAGATGGTGAATGCCGTATCCAACAGTACGGTTCCAAAGATTACTATCGTTGTCGGCAATAGCTATGGAGCGGGCAACTACGCTATGTGCGGACGTGCCTATGATCCGCGATTCATGTATGCCTGGCCGTCGGCGCAAATAGCGGTGATGGGAGGGACTCAGGCAGCAAAGGTCCTGACACAGATTCGTGTAGCTGCACTCAAGAAAAAAGGGGAGGAGATCACCGAAGAGGAAGAACAGGAGATAATGGAGGAAATAAGCGACCGTTATGACAAGCAAACCGATGTGCGCTATGCCGCTGCCCGCATGTGGGTGGATGGTATCATCAATCCTGTTGAGACCCGAGACCGAATTTCAGAGGCTATAAAATGTGCCAATCATAATCCCGATATTGACGAATTTAAAACTGGGGTCATCCAGGTATAAATACCGGCTTCTCATCCCCCCAGACTATCTATTACGCCCATGCTATCTATGATGCCATGCTACTAAGCTATGATGTCGCAAGTCTCCAGACTTGCGACATCATAATCGTTACTTGGTATATGACCTGACACAAACTTCACGATGCAGCAAATCGACTTGCCGATCATTCAGTGATCCCATCGGGTGGCTGTTTTTGCCCACCGATGGATATTACCAGCTACTGCCCGTTCTCAGGCTGCCCTTTCAACTCTACACAAATTACTTTGAGGGCTGTATTTTCTTATTCCTTCCCAAGAACCCTATGACAACTTACCCAGGGATAACTTCCCTGAAATCCTAAAACAATAAAGTTTGAATACATTTTTATTAAAAAGGTAAACATTAAGCTTAGATAACTTTACATTTTTTATATTTTCATGTCTTTCATATAGATTGCAAAATGTTATAATGGTAAATCAATCCTAATTCATTAACTATCTGTCATATGAAGTTAGCGCGTATCACTGTTCTTTGTAGCGCCCTCATGATGATATTCTTTACGCAAGGATGGTCACAGTCTTCCCCCGCGGAAGCTTTTAAAAATGTGACGATTCACACTGCAGACGGGAAGGTCATCAAAGGCGGTACTGTTGTTTGGCGTAACGGGATCATTACATCCGTTGGTAGAAAAGTTTCCATCCCTTTTGATGCTTACGTCCGGGATGGCGGCGATAGTCTGCATGTTTATCCGGGATTTATCGATGGCCTGGCCTTGTGGGGAAGTCCGGATATAGAAAAAGACGTTAAAACGCCCGATCGTCCCGGAGAACCCGGTTATGAGCGAGCTGGGATCCAACCCCAGCGACACCCACGGAAACTTTTAAATGCCGAAGATGATGAGCTGAAAAATGCTCAGAAATATGGCTTTACTACGGCGGCGTTAGCTTTGAAAGGGCAAATGTTGCCGGGCCAGGTTGATCTCTTTTTCATGGATGGTGCAACAACTGCTGACCACCTGATTAAGGGGGGGATTGGCGTTCTGGCGCAGTTTGAAGAGGCTTTGGGGTCCGCCTATCCCTCTACAACAATGGGACTCATGGCGCAATACCGCCAGCTTTTTGATGATGCCGGGGCTTTGAAGCAGCAGGAAGAGTATTTTGCTTCCGCTTCCTCCAACTATCCGGCTCCTAAAAAGGACGAAGTTCTTGAATCGCTGTACCCGGTAATGGGTAAAGAGCAGCCGTTTTATTTTGTTGTTGACAGTAAAGAGAATATGGAACGATTGTTTTGGTTGCAGGATGAAATAGGGTTTAATGCAGTCATTATATCCGGGAAAGAAGCCTACAAACAGGCTGATGAACTCAAAAGAAGAAATATTCCCATACTGGCAAGCATTGAGATGCCCAGGAAGACGAAATGGATGAAAGAAGAGGATAAGGAAAAGAAAAAAGAGACTGAAAAACCCGAAGAGCTTACCGAAGAAATGAAACACTTTCGGGAACGACAGGAAGAGGCGTACAAGGCAAAAGTAACGAATATCAAAAAGCTCCTCGAAGCAGGGGTAAAGGTTGGTTACGCATCCAATGGGCTGAAACTCTCTGACATCGCCAAAAACGTTGAGACCTTAAAGAAAGAGGGCGGGCTGACAGATAAACAAATATTGAACCTCTATACTCAGTCCACCGCTGATATTCTGGGGTACGGACAAAAGACAGGAGACCTCAAACAGGGTCGCCTGGCTTGTTTTACCGTTTTTACTAAGCCTTTTGATGAAGAAAAAACGCAAGCGCTTTATTCGGTGTCTGATGGTAAGATCACTGAAATTGAACCGGAATCTTCGAAATAAGTGTCGGGATATATCATGATGAAGAAACTATTACTTTTATGTATTGTACTGTGTACTGCTGCGAGTAGTTTTGCACAGGAAAAAGGCTCTGTGCTCATTAAAAATGGCACGGTCCTGACTATCACCAATGGGAATAAGCCGAATACGGATGTTCTTATTGAGGATGGTGTGATTACAAAAATTGGAAAGGATCTCTCCGCGCCACGAGGCGTCAAAACGGTGGATGCCGGTGGTAAATACGTGATGCCGGGCATCGTGGATTCTCATTCTCATATCGCCTCGGTGGATGTTAATGAGTGGACCAATCCGGTTACATCCGAGGTGTCGATGGAGGAATCAATTGATCCTAATGATGTAAATATCTACTGGGCGTTGGCCGGCGGAGTGACTACGATTCAGCTGCTGCATGGCTCTGCCAATGTCATCGGGGGACAAAATGAAACCTTGAAACTACGTTATGGGGCCGGCATGGATGGAATGCGTTTTAAAGAAGCTCCACGGACGATCAAGTTTGCCCTGGGCGAAAATCCGACGCGTGTTCACGGTCAGGGTTTTGGCGTTAAGCCGCGTACCCGAATGGGGGTGGAACAAGTCATCCGTCGATATTTTGATGCCGCTTTGGATTATGAACGTAATCGCAGGGAATATCTTGATGCAAAAAAAGCATATGAAGAAGGAAAGCGTGATACGCCGCCCCTCCCGGTTGCTAAAAATGAACGATTGGAAGTCCTTGCCGATATTCTGAACGGAAATATCAGGGTGCAGTGCCACTCATATCGTGCCGATGAAATTATGATGTTGATGCGTGTTTTTGATGATTACGGTATTAAAAATTACACCTTTCACCATGCCAATGAGGCTTTTAAGGTAGCTCCCGAACTTGCCAAGCATCACGCCTTCACTTCCATTTTTGCAGATTGGTGGGCATACAAGTTTGAGGTCTATTATTCCACCGCCTACAATGCCTCTATTTTAAATGCGAACGGCGTCATAAATAGCATCAACTCCGACAGCGGTGAGCTAATGCGTCATCTGAATCACGAGGCCTCAAAGGCGGTACATTACGGTGGTACTTCTGAGGCAGATGCCTTGAAAATGATCACGATTAATCCGGCGATGGAAATGGGTATTGACGACATGGTTGGCAGTATTGAAGTAGGTAAACAGGGGGATGTGGCCATATGGTCTGCCGACCCGCTGAGCATTTACAGTATCTGCGAAATGACCTTTATTGATGGGAAAAAGTATTTCGATCGCGAGGAAGACCCCGATGATATGCGTCTGCAGGTGGATCCCGAAGCTGAATTTACCGAGGCTGCCGGCCATTGGTACGAGCAGGGCGGACGAAAGGAAGACACTTGTATGCGGGGAGCTGAAATACGTTTTTCAAGACAGGGAATGAAGCTTCAGTAGCAACGCAAATGAAAAATTTTTAAAGACGAAATAATTATGAAGTTTATTAAAATATTGACGGTTTTTTGCCTGCTGGTTTTGTTTGTTGGGATGAGTGCTGAGGCTCAGATCACGGAAAAGGCCGAATATGGCAAATTTGCTATTACGAATGCGACCATACATACCGTAACCCAGGGCGTTATTCAAAACGGAACGGTTCTGATTGATGGTGAAAAAATCGTTTTCGTAGGACAGAAAGCTAAAATCACGCCCGATTATGAACGCATTGATGCTTCCGGAAAGCAGGTATATCCCGGCTTTATGGATTCCGGTACCGAACTGGGATTGCAGGAAATCGGAGCTGTTGCGGTGACTCGTGACCAGGCAGAGCTGGGGGAATTCAATCCGCATGAGCGAGCTTTTACGGCGATAAACCCCAGCAGCGTGAGCATTCCTGTAACGCGTGTCAATGGCGTAACGAACGTTATTTCCATGCCGGTATCGGGACGAATCTCCGGAAAGGCTACCTTGATAGACCTCTACGGGTATTCTCCGGATTCGATGGCCGTTCAGCCGAATGCAGCCCTTCACCTGAACTGGCCCAGTGCTCAAAAAAGAGGCCCCTGGGACGATAGAAAAGAGGAGGAGGTTGAAAAGCAATACAAGAAGAATCTCAAGGAACTCAATGAGTTTTGGTCCAAAGCGGTATTCTACAATAAAATGATGACTGCTTATGAGAAAAATCCCAATGAAAAAGAGCAGCCGGACGTCGATAAAAGGATGGAAGCCATGCGGGAAGTCGTAAATGGTACGGTACCGGTAATTATCTCGGTGGGTGCAAAAGACGACATTCTCAACGCTATAGCCTGGACAAATAAGCAGCCCGAAGCACGGTTTATCCTGGCCGGAGTGCAGGACGGCTGGCGGGTAGCTGACCAAATTGCAGATGCAGGACTGCCTTGCCTGGTTTCTACGCTATATACACCTACTCGTGATTACGATAATTATCAACGCCCTTATCAAAATCCGGGTTTGTTACATAAAGCAGGCGTTAAAGTGGCTATTGCCACCGGCGACATTGAGAACGTGCGAAATGCGCCGTATCACGCAGGTTATGCTGCAGCCTATGGCTTGGGTAAAGAGGAAGCATTGAAGGCTATCACGATCAATCCTGCCGAAATATTCGGAGTTTCGGACCGATTGGGAAGCATAGAAGAAGGGAAGCAAGCCAACTTGTTTATTGCTGACGGAGATCCGTTTGAACCAATGACACACATCGAACAGGTGTTTATCCGGGGCAACAAGATCCCCATGGTCAGCCGCCATACCCAGCTTTATGAAGAATATTTAAATCGTGGGGCAAAAAAGAATTAACGAATTGCTTGAGAAGCATCCGGGGTGTGGCATTGATAGTGTCACACCTTTTTTATTGGTCATAAGTCATTGACTGACAAAGATTGGTTGTATTTTAATAATTTCTATAACTATAGGGTATCTCCTTACCCTTACAATTGTTTTAGCTTTTCTATTACAGCAGAACGATTGTCTTGCGTGCAGATAACTAAAAGTATATCTCTACTTTATATTTAAGACAAAAAAGTCTTATGAATTATTGTTGTATTTACTGCAGTAACTCCTAAGGGTTCAATTATGGAAAAAAACAAGGCCAAAATAGAACAATTGGACCATAGTCGTATTTTTGAGGAGCTGAAATTACCGCTGAATGAAGTTGAAGCATTTATTGAAGCTTCCCGTTGTCTTGATTGTGGAGGTCCTTCTGCAAAAGCGCCATGTACTCTTGCGTGCCCAACGGGCATTGATGTGCCGGGTTTCATCAATGCCATTTATGAAAATGACGTAGAAACAGCCGCCCATATCATATTGGCAGAGAATATACTGGGGGCAAGTTGTGCAAGGGTATGTCCCACTGAAATTTTGTGTGAAGGAGCCTGCGTTCTCAAAGAAGAAGGTCGCAAACCTATTGACATCGGACGGTTGCAGCGTTTTGCCACTGATATTCATTTGTCTGAAGTTGCATCGAAGGGCAAGCGGCTTGCCCCAAAAGGTAAAAAAGTTGCTGTTATTGGGGCGGGGCCGGCAGGGCTTTCTTGTGCCGCTGAACTGGCTATCAAAGGATACCGAGTTACGGTTTTTGATCGGAATGAAGATTTAGGTGGACTTATCAGGTATGCAATTGCTCCCTATCGTCTGAATCGCGATCCACTGCCCAAAGAGGCAGAGATGATTGAGAACTTGGGGGTAACGTTCAAAATGGGTATAGAAATCAATACACCCGGAAAACTTAAAGAAATTGAAGATGAATTTGAGTGTATTTTCCTCGGTATTGGGCTCGGTAGGGATATAGAGCTACACTACCCAGGAGAGCATCTTCCTGGAGTCTGGGATTCTTTGGACTTTATCCAGGCTCTGAAAACAGGAAATTTGCCGGATATCGGACACGAAGTAGCGGTCATCGGAGGAGGTAACACTGCCATAGATGTAGCTCGTGAGGCCCTGCGTTTGGGAGCGAAACAGGTAACAATATTTTACCGACGAACGGAGCAGGAAATGCCCGCATATGAGCACGAGATAGAGGAAGCCCGGGAAGAAGGGGTTAACTTTAGCTTCCTGACAAAACCGACACGTTTCATTGGTAACGATAGGGTTGAATGTATGGAATGCCAGCGTATGGAGCTCGGAGCACCGGATGCATCAGGCCGTCCGCGTCCCGTGAACGTACAGGGAAGTGAATTTGAAGTGGGCGTGGATTCGGTCATAAAAGCTATTGGACAGCAGAAGAGGACAGAATTCTTAAACTGGATTCAAGGAATAAAGCTGGATCAAGGGTTAATCAACATTGATTCGGAAACCGGTCAAACCGCAAACCCGAAGTTTTTTGCAGGCGGGGATGCATTAAATGGAGGAGCGACAGCAGTTGAAGCTGTCCAGGATGGGAAGGTGGCCGCAAGAGGAATAGACAGATTTTTGGGAGGTGCGTTATGATGCAGACTAAGGATTTAGTGAAAACATATAGCCAGGGAGCGGCCTATCTGCGTGTACGCAGGGACTGGTGCAAAGGATGTAACATCTGCGTAGAGGCATGCCCTGAAAATATCTTAAAACTGGATGATACCAATCGGGTTTATGTGAGTGATATTTCCAGCTGTATCTTTTGTGGAATCTGTGCCGAAAGATGCCCGGATTTTTGTTTTTCATTGAGTCGCCCCGAACATACAAATGAGATATGAGATATGAGATGAAAACGACTGCTATGAAACTTATTCAAGGTAACGAAGCTTGCGCAATGGGGGCATTGAAAGCAGGGTGTAATTTCTACGCAGGTTATCCGATTACACCCGCTTCCGAGATAATGGAACATATGGCAAGAGAGCTTCCCAAAAAAGGCGGTGTTTTCATTCAAATGGAAGATGAGATAGGTTCTCTGGCCGCTGTTATTGGGGCTGTATGGGCAGGGGCTAAAGCCATGACGGCAACTTCGGGACCGGGCTTCTCACTCATGCAAGAGCATATCGGCTATGCTGCTATGACCGGCACCCCCTGTGTGGTAGTAAATTCGCAGCGCGGAGGTCCGAGTACGGGGCTGCCAACCTTGCCGTCACAGGGCGATGTTATGCAGGCAAGATGGGGTACGCACGGAGATCACCCGGTAGTTGTGCTGACTGCTTCTTCCGTTCAGACTACCTATGAGATGACTGTTCGGGCTTTCAATATGAGTGAGCAATATAGGGTACCGGTTATATTGCTGCTGGATGCGGTAATATCACATATGCGTGAGAATGTTGAATTCCCCGAAATGGATGTTTTTGACCGTAAAAAACCGGGGCTTCCGATGGACTTCAGCCCCTTTGCCAATGAGACATTTCTCTCATTCGGGGAAGGGGCAAAAAAATTGGTTACTGGACTGGGACATGATGAGAGAGGATACCCAAAGACCACCGATGGCATTCCATCCGAAAAGATATTAAAGGAATCGTATGAGCGTATTAACCGGCATCTTGACGACATTATACATTATAAAAGCTATTACCTGGATAATGCAAAATGGTTGATTATCAGTTATGGAATTACCTCCCGTGCCGCCAAGGCCGCCACTGACAAACTCAATACTGCGGGGATAAATGCCGGACTCGTCGACCTGCAAACGCTATGGCCATTCCCGGAAGACCTGGTCCGTAAGCTTTCCGGATATGTTAAGGGGATATTGGTACCTGAAATGAATCTTGGGCAGATGATTATGCCGGTTCGAATGGCGGTAGAGGGAAGAGCAATCGTACATTCAATCAACAGGGCTGATGGAAGCTTATTTCAGCCGGATCAAATTTTTAATGCCGTGCAAGCTATGCAACCCCGGAATGGAAAACCAAATTCCGAAACTACGAACAGACTACCTTAAGGAGATTTATTATGCCTAGAATGGGTAAAAACCTTGAACAATATCTTCGTCGGGATGTCATGCCAACACCTTGGTGCCCGGGCTGTGGGCATGGAAATATCTTGCGCGGGTTATTGGAATCCTTTGACAGGCTAAACCTGGATCTCAATAAAGTAGTGGTCATCGGCGGGATAGGTTGTTCCGGTAGAACTCCCTTTTTCACGAATACCAATGCTATGCACACTACGCACGGTCGGGCATTGGCTTTTGCCACGGGAGTAAAAATGACCAATCCAGAATTGACGGTTATAACGGCAATGGGGGATGGAGACAGCGTGGGAATAGGAGGAAATCATTTCATTCACGCCTGCAGAAGGAATATTGATCTGAATGCCATTATTTTTAACAATAGCATTTATGGCATGACGGGTGGGCAATCGGCCCCCACCACTCCGAGGGGTAAAAAATCAACCACCAGCCGAAATGGTAATATCGAACCTCCATTTGATATTGTTGACCTCTCATTGGCTGCTGGCGCAACTTTTGTCGCAAGAACAACAACATTTGATTTCCAGGAAATTCCCAACCTCATCTCAAGGGCGATCAAACATCCCGGCTTTGCTGTGGTAGAAGTTCTTACCCAGTGTCCCACCTATTTTGGCCGAATTAACAAACTTGGCGATGCGAGAGACATGCTCGACTATGAAAAGGATCTGACCGTTCCCGGCGAATTGCAGAGTCGCGAAGAAATACTTGGCGGGATGCCCATTGGGGTATTCAGAGAAGAAATTAAACCGGAATATGTTGAGCAATATTACCATTCTTTTTCGGAAATGGAGGAAAATGATGCTTCCTAAAGATCCCTATAATATTAGGCTGTCAGGAAGAGGCGGACAAGGAATATTATTGGCCGGAATTATTCTGGCTGATGCAGGAATGAAAGAGGGACTGAATGTGGTACAGACTCAAAGTTATGGTCCCCAGGCCAGACTCGGTGCCAGCAAAAGCGAGGTGGTGTTGAGTACTTCCGAAATTGCTTTTCCCGAGGTAGTATCTCCCGATTTATTGTTGTGTTTGACCATTGATTCATATAAGAAGTATGGGCAATATATCACAGAAGGTGGATTATTGATTATTGAACAAATGGTGGCTAGAGAACAAGAGGTTAAAGACGCCTACGTATTGCCTATTATTGAGACGGCAAGAAATTTGGGAGATGAGATTGTTGCAAATATCGTGGCTTTGGGAGTGGTGGTTGCTCTTAGTAGGGCAGTTTCTGAACAAGCGGTTCTTGACGCATTGGAAGATCGCGTCAAGCCAACCTACCTTACACTTAACAAAAGGGCTTTGCAAGAAGGTATAAAGATGATCGGCTTAACTAGTTCGATATCGGGGAATAAGTAAGCAAAGAAAAATTGACAATTCTTATTTAGATTCTTAAAACAATAAAGGTACTCCTCAAACCTGGGAGTATGGGTGTGAGAATCGAAAGTCTAATGACAAACATGTTCGAATCCATCTACAAAGCGGCGGTTGTTCAAATGAACAGTCAAAAAGAGTTAGCCGCTAATCTCGATCAGGCGTATGAATATATTTATAAAGCGGCGAAGAAAGGAGCCTTGTTAGTGGGGCTTCCTGAAAATTTCGCATTCCTGGGAGGGCTTACCATGAGAATGAAAAACGCCGATAAAATCGCTGAGCAAGCTCCACGGTTTCTTGCGGATACAGCAGCCGAATTAAATGTTTACTTGATTGGTGGAAGTTACCCGGTTCCGGTATCAGAGGGCAAAGTTTACAACCACGCTACCCTGTATTCCCCGGATGGAAATGTTCTGCTGGATTATAATAAAATCCATTTATTTGATGTGGATTTGAGTGAGAGTGAAGCCTACCGCGAATCCGATTATGTTGTGCCCGGTACCCTGAGTCCGTCCGTTTATGGTGATGAGGTGATCGGCACCTGGGGACTTTCGGTTTGTTATGATCTTCGCTTTCCCGAACATTATCGAAAGTTGGTTGAAGAAGGGGCGGAGGTACTTTCCATTCCCTCTGCCTTTACCTATACAACGGGGCGGGATCACTGGGAAACGCTGCTTAGGGCTCGGGCAATTGAGAATACTTCCTATGTCTTTGCTCCGGCCCAAACAGGGCGGCACGGCAAAAACAGGAAAACATGGGGACATGCCATGATTATTGATCCCTGGGGCCAAATTATAGCTGATGCGGGTTCCGAGCCCGGGGTGGAATTTGCAGAAATAGATCCTGATCGAATTAAGGAAGTCAGGACTCAAATTCCTTCCCTGAAACACCGCCGCTGGTAGGTAATGCTTTGTTTATGGCTCAATTAGTAACTGAACAATGGATTCAGAAATTAAGATAGAAAAACTTGATCCTTCTGACGAGGACTCGATTCGAAAAATAGCTCATTGGTATTTTGACGAATGGGATACTCCAATTGAGAAAACCTTATGGCGACTGTCAAATCAACCTAGCCAAGATACCCTTTTTCAATTGGTGTTGTCGTCAAATCAAAAAGTGGTAGCAACTGGTGGACTGTGTAATAATGTGAATATTTATAAAGTTCATCCAAGGCTAAAAAAATTTAGCCCGTGGATAGGGTTGCTTTATACTCAAAAGGAGTATAGAAATAATGGGCTTGGTACCATGCTTCTAAAGGAAATAGAACGCTGTGCAGCGGAAAATGATCTAAACAAAATCTATCTCTATACATTTACTGCCGAATCACTGTACCAAAGAGGTGGATGGAAGGAAATAGATAGAGTCATGTATAAAGATCATGACACAGCAGTAATGGAAAAAGTTTTATAAACCTGTCTTTAGGGTAATACTGCTATATAACGACCTCGTATGTTGATCTGCGATGCCATGCCTGCCGGCAGTTCTTTAAATCAATTTTAAACGTTCAAAAAAAGTGACAGAACCAAGGCGCTAAAAGTAAAGGGAAACGAAAAAATCGATTCACATTAATTAGCATTTGACCGCCGGTAAAGCAACTGATCTAATAGTAAAACGAATACCGAAAGACCTCCCAGAACGATTATGCTCAGAACCGGCTCCCAGATAATCAAACCGCCTACAAACCCAAGTACCGCACCCAAATACTGGATATAACGAAGCTGTTCATTAGTAGCATTTTTAATAATTTGGGAGATATGTTGCTCGTCATAGCTGCGCAGATTTTCTTCGACCAGTTTATGTACATCCAGCTGATTGATGAGCTTGTATAAAAGAGTGGTAACAATATTCTCAATAGCTTCACTGTTTTCGTCGATCTTCTTTGGCAATTGATCCAGGAGATCGTCCATCTTGTCCAGCCCGCTTTCGACCGTAGTTGGGATCTGTACGAGGGCTTCTTCAATGATATGCTGCATTTCCTGCCCTTTTATAAAGGAATAGGCTTTCAGGGCCACTTTCTCGAATGATTTGTCGTGGAGGGCATCTTCTAGCTGTCTCAGGATGCGTTCAGCCAGGGCGCCGCGTATATCCGGGTCCGCAATCATCTCATCCAGGTAGGTTACAACCCATTGCTTAAGATCATTTCGGAAGCTTGGGTTGTCAATAATGCTTTTAATGTATTTTGTGGACTGTTCACGATAGCGTCCGATAGCATTCGACTCGGTTATCTTTTTTTTAATGATCTCGGGGTTGATAAGATCCTCGGAAACAGCCTGTGCAAGGCGATAGGCTATACGATCCTTTTGAGCGGGAATTAGGCCGTGCCCAAGTATGGGGCGTTTTTTTGCCGGTTTAAAGAGCATGGTGATGGCTACCCAGTTCGTGGAATAGCCTATGAGTCCGCTAACGCTGGTAATTTTGAGCAGTCCCTCAAAATTTAGGTTCAACCCAAAAAAACTGGCAGTAATGCTTTTAAAATCCCAAAAAAAGGAAAGGACAAAAACAGCCAGCAGCAAGTACGGGAAGATGGTAAGGATGTTCAGCAGGGTGGAGCTGTATAACTTCCTTTTGGCCGGTTTAACCTTTGGAGCCGAGCCGGTTTTTGTTAGGTCTTTTATCCTGCTGTGCGTGGACAGAAGCTCCCAGAGGTGCCGGGCATGCTCTCGGGTTTTTTGCTTAGCTACCTCGAGGGCCGTGTCGGTATCCTTGGTTGTTTCAATTGGATTTTCGCTCATCGTACTATTCTTAAACACCAAATAGGTAATTTAAAATGCTATACGTAAATATGGGGAAGTAGTTGAGCAGGGGCAAGGGTTTATTTTTAGCCGGCTTGCTCAAATAGGCTAAGGTATTGGTCTTCTTTTGCCGTCATCTGTTGTTTTTGGGAATCTGTTTTATCATCGTAGCCTGCCAAATGAAGCAGCCCGTGGATATAGATTCTTAAAAATTCTT
Source organism: Balneolaceae bacterium (assembly GCA_050117475.1). Classification (GTDB taxonomy): domain Bacteria; phylum Bacteroidota; class Rhodothermia; order Balneolales; family Balneolaceae; genus Fodinibius. The sequence goes on from JASFMR010000038.1 coordinate 19,031, forward strand.
GCTCCGAGGATTCCCCAAACTCTTGGGCCTGTTCTTTTATGCGGGGCGCACAGCAAAACAGGGTGCCTTCGATTTGGTCATTTTTATCCGCTTCATCATACCGAAATGTGATAATGTCGGTGACGTAATCACGGCCGAGATGCTCCTTGTTGATAAGCATGATCTCTTCTTCATCAACATAGACAACTTCGAGCAGTTTGAATCCGCATTTTTCTTTTTCAGCAATCAAATCGGTGATTTTCCGGAAGTCAGAAGTAGCGACAGGTATTGTCAGATTTGTTTGGTTGAATACCTGGATATCGGCCTGTATCTCAGCCATCTATACTAATCTTCATCAAATGAGAAATCATCCAGATCAACAGACTCGGTAAGGGAGAGAGCGATTGCACACATCATAAGATCTTCTGGAAGCTGTGTGAAATCACTGTTCAAGATGGCTTCACTCACGTTTGAGTACAAACTGCATCCGGCTCCTTGTTCAACGATAAGCCCCGAAGTGCGGTCATGCTGGCGCCCAAAGAAGGTGACCTGCTTGAGCATATCGCTTGCGATAAAAGCCGTGCAATTGTGAAGCTGCAAAAAAGTATTCTGGGCATATACGGAAACCATATTCAGGTTCTCGCCGTTGACTTCCAACCCAAGGTGTATTTCCAAAGCCAGTTTACGTCCTTCTTCCTTATTAACGACTTCAAGCCTGTAAACATCATTTCCGAGAGGTTTGGCTTTGGTTTGCAAAACCTCTGCGATAGCATCAATATTTTCTTTTGTAAATTGATGGACCATTGATGTTGAACCTTAAATGATCAAAATTTTGATTCTTTGAAATATACTATTCCCAATTCAGAATTAGAAATTTTACATCCTTAATAATTTCAGCTCCCTTAAAAGTTCCCGGTACAGTAACGTAGTAGCTTTTAATCTAAATTTTATCACTTTGGGATACCGTACGTTTCTTAAGGGTTCTTCACAGAGCATTAAAGGCCCGGCATATTATTCGACCTGTCTATAATCCGAATTTGTCGATTTCCGCTTTATTCTCCTCCTTCGTAGAAGGTATTGTAATTCGCGATCCGGTAATTTCATTTACACGGTCGGCAAGTGATTTTGCCTGTTCATCTTTACCTGCCATGAAATAGACACGTTGCACAATCTTCAATAGATCAATAGAAAATGAAATATTCCTGGTAACATTTTGGCGCCGATCGACGATATGTTGAATTCGGCTCCGAAGTTCTTGTCGTTTATCCAGGTTTGCATTCTTTCGTGCCTCTTCGGTTTCCTGCTGTAGTTGATTAAGGTCGGTGATGATATTATCAAATTCCGACATATTATATTTTAATTCTTTTAACAGGTTGCCCTCTACCTCTTGAGCAAGTTCGATGGAATTATCATTATCTCCTACCTTGGCGAATTTGTAGGCGTAAATAGCAATGGTTTGTGCATCGCTGTCTGTTACGGTAAATGGAAGGTTATTCAATCCCCATTCAAGCCATTTATTTGCGCTGTCAGGCTTGTTCATTTCAAGGTATTTATTGGCCAACTCCATAACGCTAAAACGATAATTACCGATCATACGCCTGATGTTTTCATCAAGATAATTACCGGGTTCATTCCAATGTCTAAACCGGAATTTACTGAGTCGACTGGCATGGATATCCGGATTTAACCATCCATAATCCGCCGAGTCATGGCGTTGGGGTACCACTCGGAATGCCTTGCCCTCAAATCGGAAATACGGTTGGAGGCTCAGTTGGCTCTGATTGGAGACTGTGTTCGCAAAATAGACCGGGCGCAACCAGTTGTTCGTTTTAAGGATGTTCAGGATAACGTCATCCTGAACCTGTGTGTAATAGCGCTCATTGCCCTGCTGGTCGCGTCCGGCGGGACGTCCCCGGAAGTACCACCAAACCTGGTCGTCCAGCGAATCGGCGGGAATGTCGAAATCTACATCCTGAACATCGAAGTTAAGCTTCTTGTCCTGGGGTACACCTAAGGACTCTTTATATTGTTCCATACTGGAGAAAGCATTCTTTAGCATTCCCCTATCTACCGGAATCCTTAAGGTATCAGGATCATGAAGGGAGTAGCTTTGCGTAATTTGATCAATCTCCTCATCGGTCAGGGAGATAGGCAGCGGCGGAGAATCGTGAGACCATTGATCCCGTAGCTGCTTGATATACCAATCGGTATTAAGCAGGCTCAAACAGACCACCCGCACGTCTGTTCGCACTCCTTCTACTTCCTGGGCATACCAGAGGGGGAAGGTGTCATTGTCTCCGTTTGTAAAAATGATGGCATTCGGTGCAGTCGATTGCAATAGGTTATAAGCATAGTCGGAAGCCACATAACGATCACTGCGGTCGTGATCATTAAAATTTTGCATTCCCATCAACAGCGGAGATGCACAGAACAGTACCACAAGAGTTCCGTATGCTATTATTTTATTAGACTTAAAATAATCTTTAACTAATTCAATGATCCCCGTGCCTCCCAAGCCAATCCATATAGCAAAAGCAAAGAATGATCCTACATAGGCGTAGTCGCGTTCACGCGGCTGTTGGGGTGTTTGGTTGAGGAAAATGATGATAGCTACACCGGTGAGCAGGAATAGTGCCAGGACAGAAAGCGCACGTTTCCAGTCTTTCTGAAAATGGAACAACATCCCGAATAGGCCAAGCAGGAAGGGAATATAGAAATAACTGTTGTGAGCGGGGTTATTTTCGTGTTGACTTTTCCTAAAACCGGCCTGCCATCCTGCATCCTGAATATCCGAGTCCTTGCCTATGTAGTTCCAGTTAAAGTAGCGGATATACATGTGGTTCAGCTGGTAGTTTATAAAAAAGTCCCAGTCACTGGAATATTGTGAATATTGCTGTATATGGGCAGGATTAGATGAATAACGGCGGGGAAAGAGCACTTTTTGTTCGCGGTCTATCGTTCCTTTGGCGTTGCTGTAGTCGTATCCCGAGAATAGTGGCGTTTCACCGTATTGCTCGCGTTTCAGGTAACTGATAAATGCCTGCACGGTTTCGGGGTCATTTTCGTCAATGGGCGGATCGGCGCTGGAACGAATAAAAATGAGGGCATAGGAAGAATAGCCGATCATAATCATTGCGTAGCACAGCATTACGATATTTGCAATACGGTATTCATTTTTATGGGTATAATAAACACCCCATCCCAGTACGATAATGACTAATGTGATAAATCCAATGGGCCCGATAAGGCCGTAACTTGCGTAGGTAACACTCTCCATTATTGAAGGTATGGTCTGCAGGGTAAACGGATATATCAGCAGAAAAGATACCACGGAAAAAGCACCGGCAGCGAGAAACGAAAGAACCGAAAATTCATATTTCCGGAAATAGATAATCAATGCTACAAAAAAGAGTGCCAGCAGATTCAATAAGTGTACGCCGAGCGCCAGCCCAAACATATAGGCGATGAGTATGAGCCAGCGTTCGTTATTGGGTTCTTCGTGATTTTCAGCCCATACAAGGGCAAGCCAGACCACCATGGCGGTAAAAAACATCGAGATGGCGTAAACTTCAGATTCAACAGCATTAAACCAAAAAGTGTCGGTTACGGAAAAAGTAAGGGCCCCGATAATAGCTCCCCCGTACATTCCAATCTTATCGATGGTCAGCATGTCGTCTGCAGCGCCTTTCCATTCCTGCACCAATCGCACGATAATCAGGTACAGCAGCATGATCGTCAATGCCGAGGCTAATGAGCTGATAAAGTTAATGCTTACCGCAACATAGCTCGCAGGCATAAACATGGAAAAAAGGCGTCCCAGTATGGAGTATAAGGGGGCGCCGGGAGGGTGTGTAACTTCAAGACCGTGAGCAACGGCGATAAATTCTCCGGAATCCCAGAAGCTGGCCGTGGGGGCCATCGTTGCCAAGTACAGAATTAATGCAGCAAAAAAGGTGAATAGGGCTAAGGTACGGTTGGTTGACTTATGATTCGAAAACATTCGCGCCTATATTGTTAAGCAATTTAATTACTCGTTATTCAGCAGCCAATAATAGCCATAGGTATTATAGAATCAAAATGGGAACATTAAATTGGTTCCGTGAATACCGTGAAAAAATGATTCAACGAAACGATGTGATAAATATTTTTAAATATGACAATCCCCGACGAAAATGGTTGCCACTCCCAAAAAAAATCATTAAAAATAGACGCATACATTTTAAATCCTTTACACTGACATAAACATCTAATTTTTTAAGCATGAGTTCTGACAAACGCACTAAAGAGCTTTTTTCTTCAAAACTGGGGCTAATATTGAGCGTTCTGGGTATAGCTGTGGGAACGGGTAATATCTGGAGGTTTCCTCGTATCGCCGCACAAAATGGGGGGCAGGAAGGAGCCGGTGCTTTTTTGATTGCGTGGGGCTGTTGCCTGTTTTTGTTCTCTATACCGCTCATTATTGCAGAGTACGGGATCGGCCGGCACGGACGAAAGGGTGTGGTAGGTTCCTTTATCAACCTTGTTGGTGAACGATTTGCATGGATGGGGACTTTTATCGGGTTTGTGGCAACGGCTATCATGTTTTATTACAGTGTGGTGGCCGGATGGTGCTTGTATTACCTCGTAGAATCCGTTACTTCCAGTTTGCCGGCCAATATGCAGCAGGCTACTGCCGTTTGGGAGGGATTCCAGGGGTCGGCATGGCCTGTAGTTTTCCATGCTGTCATGATGGGATTAGGTGGATTTATCGTAGTAAAAGGGATTTCTTCGATAGAACGCATAAATAAGATTTTGATTCCATCTCTGTTTCTTGTTGTTATCGTTTCTCTGATCAGGGCGGTGACGCTGCCCGGGAGCATTCACGGTATCGACTACCTGTTCACTCCGGACTGGTCGGCGCTTACCAAACCGAAAATTTGGCTTGAAGCCTTAACCCAAAATGCATGGGATACCGGAGCTGCCTGGGGACTGATCCTTACATATGCTGCCTATATGCGTTCCAAAGATGATATTACCATCAGTGCCTTCCAGACTGGGATTGGAAATAATATTGTGTCGCTGGTAGCCGCCGTGACTATTTTTTCCACGGTATTTGGCACCTTGGGAAGCAGCATGAGTGATCCCGAGATCCTACAGATCATGAAACAGTCAGGACCTGCATCAACCGGCCTTACTTTTATGTGGATGCCTCAACTCTTCAATCAGATGGCGGGGGGTAAGATTTTTGCCATCCTGTTTTTCCTGGGCTTGACATTTGCAGCCTTCAGTTCGCTTATTTCTATGATTGAGCTTGCCAGCCGTGTTTTTGTTGATATGAGATTTCCCCGGAAAAGGGCCACGGTAGCTATTTGTGTTGCCGGTTTTCTCATGGGATTGCCTTCGGCTATTTCCCTGGATTTTCTTGCCAACCAGGATTTTGTTTGGGCGGTGGGACTGATGGTATCCGGCGCTTTTATGTCATTTGCTATTATTAAATTCGATCCTGACCGTTTCCGATCTATAGCGGTAAACACTGGTCAGCATAAATATACTCTGGGTACCTGGTGGAGTGTCATCATCAAATATGTAGTGCCGGTTGAGGTTATTTCACTTCTGTTTTGGTGGATGTACCTGAGTATTACGTCATATGCGCCCGATACATGGTATAACCCGCTAAGCACATATTCGGTCGCGACGATCATTGTACAATGGGGCATTGCTATGGGGCTATTCTATTTCTATAATCAAAAAATAGCTGATAAAACGAGCATGGTTACCGAGAACAAAATGCCAACATAATAGGGGGGAAGTGATGAAAAAGTTTAAAGAAGGTTATGCATTCATACTAATGGTACTGTTGTCGAGTCCCGCTCTGGCACAACAGGCTAATGAGCCAACGACCCGCCAGATGAACCTGATAAACTGGATGGAATTCCAGAAACAAGTTCCTTCAAATATAGAGACGGTTTTATTGCCGGTCGGGACGTTGGAACCGCATGGAGTCATTCCAAATGGGGCTGATAATATAGCTCCAGAGGCAATGGCTGAAGAGCTGGCCCCGCGTCTTAATGCAATGGTGGCTCCTACCCTGAACTATGGCGTAACCGGCGGAATGAAGGCGTTTCCTGGCGCATTTGAGATTAGCGAAGAAGCCTATCGTTTGTTTGTAGGGGATATCATTGACGGGCTTGCTAAAAATAAATTCATGAACATCATCGTGCTGAATGGGCACGGAGGGCCCCAAACAGCAATCTTAAAAGACCTGGCACATCATCATTCCGAAAAGGATAAGGTACGCATTTTGGTTATTAACTGGTGGAGCCTGGCTTCGGAAGACACTTTTGATGTATTTGGAGAAAACGGGGGGCATGCCGGCAACAATGAAACGGCTTATATCCAGGCTATTGTGCCCCAATACGTGCATAAGGATTGGTATAATCAGGATATGGCAACCGCTTATCCATCTGGTACTTCCTGGACTGCGTATCCGTTTCCTTCTTCTATTGGGTTATATGAGAAAGGAGAGGGATATCCCACCTTTAATGAAGATCAGGCTAAAGAGTATTATCGAAAAGTGAACAAAAGAGTTGGGGACTTGATCGAAGATATTATAAAAAAGTGGGATCAGGCTGGCTTATATCGATAGGTTCTTTAGTTCAACAGAGTTTTCAATTGTAGTTAAGAAATTATACTACATGAAATCCATACTTTTTTATTACACAATAAGGGGGTTTTCTGCCTAACTAATTGCAGCCTGTTTTCCTATAATAGAGTGTAAAAATCAAGAGAATTCGAGAAAGGGATCAGCCATGAATAAATGGGTAATTGTAACGGGCTTGGTGTTGGGATTTTTTTTATGGAACGAAGCGGGAGCCCAGATTCAAGGCCTTAAAGAAGGTGAAAAAGTACGGATAATCACCAGTAAAGTTCCGATAGATACGGTTGTTGGTATCCTAATAGAAATCAAGAACAATTCCTTAACCGTTGAAAATAATAGGGAGGCCGCTACGATACCTTTTTCCAGTATTTCACAAATCCAAATCAATAGGGGAAAAAGGCAGACCTGGAAAGGGGCAAAGATTGGAGCGGTATTCACAGGCGCTTTATCTGCGCTGATGGTTGTCGGTACCTGCAGTAGCACACCTTGGATGTGTACTTCCAATGGGAAAGGTGATTCGATTAAATACGCTATGGCCGGCGCTGTTTTCGGCGGATTCGTTGGAGGCGTTATAGGAGCAGGACTTGGTAGTTTATCAAAGGAAGAAAAATGGGTGACTTTACAATCGAATGAGCAAAACATGCCACTGCAAAAGAGGATTTACAAGAGGTGATTCTTATAGAGAGATTATTTTCAATTTTTAAAATCTTCATTAGAACTACACGAAACAGGACTAGTTTCATTATTAATAGGGAGGCATCACAGATTTTTTGAAAAATAAATAGAGGGATTCATCATGAAAAATAGAAAACTATCGAATACCCATTTCGACCCCAAGCAGTATTACATAATTTTCCTGGAATTGGGAATAATAGGCTCCCTGCTAATATTCATAGTGGCTATGAATATTCCCATTCAGCAGTCTGAAAGTAATAATTTATCTTTGGTAACAAAGCAGGAAGTTATCAAGATGGAAGATGTTGTTAAAACCAAGCAAGCTAAGCGTCCACCTGCTCCGCCGAGGCCGCAAGTGCCGGTTTCGGTTCCGAATAACGCAGTTGTCGAGGAAGAAATACCGGATATCAATGCTGAATTTAAATTTAATGATCCATTGGAGATACCTACACCTCCAAAACAAATTGAAGTAAAAAAGGAGGATGAGGAGGATTTTTTTGTAGCAGTAGAAGAAATGCCCGTGCTGATAGGCAGCTTGGGTGATTTGCAAAAAAAACTCAAGTACCCTCTGACTGCTCGGCAAGCCGGTATTGAAGGCCGAGTAATTGTTCAATTTATCATAAATGAAAAAGGGAACGTCGACAACCCCCGGATTATGAGAGGGATTGGGGGCGGTTGCGATGAAGAGGCATTGAGAGTAGTTAAATTGGCTAAATTCAAACCGGGACGTCAACGCGGAGTGCCTGTCCGTGTGAGGTTCAGTCTGCCTTTTATATTTATTTTAAAAGATTAAGCTATGCCATATTAAGTAAAGGGACCCATTTTTCGCTATGTCTCTTTGTATGAAATTGGGAAACACAGCTTTATTTGTTGCGTTCCAAGCTGGATAGCGTGTCGGTATCTACTTTTGTAAGGTCCATGGGGATAAAGTGCAGGGCTAAGGAGTTCATGCAATAGCGTAAGCCCGTTGGCTTTGGTCCGTCATCGAATACATGTCCCAGATGAGATCCGCATCGGGAGCACACAATTTCGGTCCGGGTCATAAAAAGACTGTTGTCTTCTTTTTCTTCTACGGCTGCCGCTTTAATAGGAGCCCAAAAGCTTGGCCACCCGGTTCCAGAATGATATTTGGTCTCTGAAGTATAAAGCGGCTGGCCGCATGCAGCACAATAGTAGACGCCTTCCTTCTCATTATCATAGTATTTATTAATGTAGGGCAATTCGGTACCGCCATTTCTTAAAATACGGTACTCACTGGAACTAAGAATTTTTTTCCATTCGGCTTCTGTCTTTTGTACTTCGTATGTGCTCATGGTGTCTTGAGGCTGTGTAGCTGTCGTTTTCTCCATGGCGGCAGTTTCTACTTTTGGAGGCTCAGCATTTTTCGTCTTACTGCAGTTTGCTAACAAAGAAACAAAGCCAACTATTATAATCAGCATTATTGCGTTTTTCATGGTATACAGGTTATTAAAATTATGCTAGCAGTTTAAACACTACAAACAAAGATTACATTCGGTTTACCAGAAAATACCCGCATAAATGTATTAAATAATCACGTTTTTATAACAATTGAATCCCAAATGAATAACCTATCCAAAACGCATATTTGCGGCCTTTTGCTCCAAAATCAAACAGGCGGTACCAGGTATAATCATCGCTTTCGGGAACTTTCGATATCAGCATGTTCACAGTCGGTCCCCCATAAACCTTGAAATAATTCGCCAATTCTTTTCCAAAAAGAAGCCGGTATTTGAATGTAGAGTTGAGATCTTTTGTCCACCTGCCTTCATTGATTTTATAATACGAGAAGTCGGTGTACAGAAAATGATTGGGATATTCATGGAGCTGGCCGATGCTCCATCCGAGTTGCCAGACATCTCTGTCAAGGAACGTGTTATAACCGACGGATATCATATTGTAAACCTGGTGCGTACCCAGTTTAACCCCTACATTGGTGAATCCGGCGTCACTCATCCATAAATCAATATTGTTTCGTCCGTTTTCTTTATAATAGCTGATTAATCCTACCGGTAGGCCGTCCAATCTGTTGGCATAATTTATGAGGCCAAACTGGATGCCTTGTGCATGTTTAGCAATGTTTACGATACCGCCCTGTATTCCCTGAAATTCATCACTGATATTAAGAGTACTGAGACTGATGCCTTGCATGTTTTTGGCATAATTCAGCAACCCGGAAGCGATAATACCCTGCATATCATTTTTTGCAATATTAATACCGCCTGAAAATAACAATCCCTGGCTGCTGCCTCCCGAAATATTCCCCACGCCGGCTGCAAAAAGTCCTTGCATTCCGTAACGAGCCAAATTAAGCCCACCGGACCCCTGTAATCCCTGGGTATACCCACCTGCGATATTGAAGACCCCGGAGAGTTGTAATCCCTGAATATCTTCTGTTGAAACGTTACCGATGCCGGATATCTGAATCCCTTGCATTTCGTCACCGCTGTATGTTCCAAGTCCGGCTAGTTGAATACCCTCCGTTTCTTTTCCCGAATAATTGATTAAACCCGCAATTTGTACTCCTGAAGCATAATATTTATTTCCGTTGAACAAGCCTCCGAGTTCGAATCCCTTGTAAACAGCTCCATTATAGCCCCCCAGAATATTCAACGAGTATTTTGACGCGTAACCGGTAGCATCAAGCCCATTGGTGCTTATGCCGGGTACCAGCGTAAAGCGAAATGTTTGGAACTTGAGTTCATACCGACGCCAATTTGGAGCTCTAGATTGCTTTCGGTCTTGCGCCTGACTCTTTAATGATTGACATAAACAGATTCCGATTATTAATACTATAAAAAAGCTTTTTACCCGCATTCTTTTCTCTATTTATTGTTAAGCAAAATCCGTTTACGGAGGCGAGATAAGAATGTTTTATATAACCTGGGTTTTTCTAGAATATGGTGATAGAGGAATACAGTAGGCCGGAATCAACGCCGGGGTTTATCTGTCCTCGTTGGAAGTTAGACAGATGATGAAATTTTATACCCAGGGAAAAGGAAAAGGACTGTGTCAGCTTAAACTCAAGCCCACCTCCGGCAGAAAATGTAAAATTGAATTTTTTCCCTCTCTGGTCAGGAAATGGCCCGTCAAGTATCATTATTCCTCCTGATGAGTTAAAAAATGGTTGAATAAGGTGATTCCCACGAAAGTTTATCTGGAATCCAAGTGGAGATATACCATAACCGGAAAGTGTATTTCGAGGGTGACCAACCTTAAACTCAGGATAGTCGTATTTAGAAAAAATGAACCGAAAAGTATACTTAACGGTGTGGCCGTAAAAGTTCAGTAATTTTCTGTTGTATTGCAGTCCGAATGAAGTGAGGGTAGTGTTTCGTGTTTTTCCCCAAAGTCGCATGGAATCATAAGAATAGCCAAACCATGCAGAAAGCTCATTAATGTGAGGTCGGGAAGAGGGGAGAAATCGAATTGGTCTGGGTTTTTCAATACTTATTGCCGTACTGTCTTTCGGGTTAAAAGTGGAAGCCGACCAAGCGTTGAAACTTGTACATGTTAAGCAAATGAATAAGACGATAGATTTATAATAGCTCATATGTTTTAATTTAATGTTGTTGCTCATGCTTCCTATCAGATATACATGCTCTTATTTTCGGCTTCAATAAAGATACGCTTTATGCGTGGAAACCGTGATTTAATCTCTCGCGTTATATTTTGAGTGCTATCTTCAATATCATTGGCGCTGTATGTATCCTGGAAATCCACTGACAGGTTTAAAAGTATGAATTCGGGGCCCATATGCATAGTCAGTATTTCATTAACTTTTTCAATGGCCTTATGGGAGGATGCGATATCTTTAATACCTCTTACGATTTGAGGATCAGCACTCTCACCAATCAATAACCCCTTGGTCTCATATGCCAGCCAGGCTGCCGTCACACCCAGTATCATGCCTATAAGTATCGAGGCAATTCCGTCAAAAAGATAAAGCCCTGTCCATTGCCCGATAGCGATGCCCAAAAAGGCGATAACCAATCCTAGCATGGCTGCAGAGTCTTCAAATAGTACTACGAATGTCGTGGGATTTTTTGCCTTATGGATCGCCTCATAATACCCGCGGTTACCTTTCGTACGGCGAAATTCTCTCAGGGCGTAATACCAGGCGACGCCTTCAAAAATCATGGCCAAACCTATTACTATATAATTCATAATGGGGTTGTCAAAAGGATGCGGATTCATCAGACTGTTAATACCTTCATAAATAGATATGCCTGCACCAACTGCAAAAATCATGATTGCGACTACAAAGCTCCAAAAATATACTTCTTTACCGTGTCCGAAAGGATATTCCTTGTCGGCCGGTTTTGCAGCTTTTTTTAATCCGAGCAGGATTAAAAGCTGGTTTCCGGTGTCTACGGTAGAATGTATTCCCTCAGAGAGCATTGCGGAACTTCCGGTTATGAATGCTGCGACAAATTTGGTAACTGCAATCAGAAAGTTACCAGTCAATGCCGCGTAAATGACTTTTTTTGAAGAAGAAGCCATAAGATCAATTGCTTACTTAAACACTTAAAAAATGTTTCCCGAAAATGGTCTACAAGTATAGGTAAATAATTTGTTTTCCCGCAATGTAAGGGTTGTTTATCAAGCGATAATTGGAAAAGATTTTAAATTTGTAAGTTTTTGGCTCTGCCAAACGACAAATATATGTGAGAGAGGACGAGTCGGACTTATAAAGAAAATTCATCCATAAGTGGACATCACCGAGAAGAATTTTACTGAAATAATTGAAGCGAATGAAGAACGCCTTAAACATCTGAGTCGTATGTATGCCGACCGTATTGATGATGAGCAGGATATTTATCAGGAAATAATTATACAGATATGGCGTTCTCTGCCTTCATTTGAGGGTGACGCCCAAATAAATACTTGGATTTACCGGCTTGCCGTAAATACGGCTATATCTTTTACGAGAAAGAAGCGAACACGTCAGGCTTATTATTCAAAATTTAAAAAGCAAAAAAAGTCAGAGAAGAACACCCGCATCTACCCTGATTCGCCTGAAAAAGACAAGGTGACAACCCTTTATGATGCGATGGCGGCACTTAACCCTTCTGAAAAAGCCATCATTTCAATGTATCTGGAAGATTTTAGTTATGAAGAAATTGCGTTCGTTACCGATATCTCCGAGAACTATGTAGGTGTGAAATTACACAGAATCAAGAACAAACTTTCTAATATAATCAAAGAAGAAAATGGAGCTTAATGAGCTTAAGAATACCTGGAAGCAACAGAAAAACATAAGCGATTACGAATACACCCCATCCGAATTGGTTATGCTTATTAACAATAAGATGATTTCGCTGGAAGAGCAGATAAAATCCCGCGACCGTTTGGAAATAATTGCGAGTATTCTTGTGATGTTCTTTTTTGGGATCACTTTTTTCACTACGGAATCGATCTGGAAGCAGGTGGGGAGTGTCGCTATTATTTTGTCGGGAATTTTTATCTGGTATAAACTTAAGAAGACACAGTCTCAAACATTTGCCCGTGAGCCTTCTCCGGATCAACCTATGCG
>JASFMR010000039.1:0-31316 GCA_050117475.1 Balneolaceae bacterium
TGTATTGGCCTTCCGACATCCATCTGCCTCTCACATCTTCACATACAAAGATAAACCCGGATTTCTGCAGATAAGGATTTGGCACAATTTGTTCGGGGATCTTACCTGCTTCATAGGGACTGCAATTATATGGTGTTCGTTTTAAAAGAATGGGATATTTTTCGTGTTGGTCTTTGGGAGCATATACAACGACATGCAGCTTAACGCCGTCGCGCATTTCAATGTCATGTTGTGATTTGGAGTAATCCTCACTGGTAAAATTACGTTGCTGAGCAAATACCGACGAAGAAAAAATTACCGTAATTAGCAGGAGACAGGTAGGCCAGAGAAAGTTTTTAGTGGTGTTCATTTTATGCCCTTTTTTTCAAGTGTGTGCCACTCAAGATAGAAGCATGAACTAATAATGAAACTATGAGATGTAAATTAATTTAAAACTTGCAGGCGATTTACTGTTATTCCGTAAATTTATGACTGAAATGCTTTCATTATTTTTTGATTAAGTATCTTAATGGGTACGGGTTTCACTTTTTTAGCAATCTCTACGGCGCATCCCCATGAAAGTGTTACGCCGGCACCTCCATGTCCGTAATTATGAATGATCCTTTTTCCTGATAGCGTTTCCTCTTCGAGACGAAGTCCATTCCTTTTACTTCGTAGATAACGGAAACCTGCCGATGCGGCCAACAAGTCCGATGAGTCGAGAGTCAATCCATAGCTTTGTCTTAGGATCTCTCTGTTCAGCTCTATAATTTGGCGGGGAAGGTGATAGTCATTAATTTCACAGGTGGGGCCTTGGAGATCCTCTCCGGACCATTCGCCGTTCTCATCCAATATTCCGAGCTGCCGGCTGCCGCCTAAATACCAGCCGTCTTTTCGTGGGTAACAATAGATATCACAAGGATTTCCCTCGAGGTCTGAATAAATGCTCGATTGAGGGGTATAATTATAAGATATAATTTCATTTTGTGAATTTGTGATGAGAGGAGCGTCACGTTTTTGAAGTAAATGTCCCCTTAGCAGCAGTTGTCGTTTTGCTGGATCATTGAATAGGGCAGGGCTGCCACTGCCGCTGCAGTTGATGATTATTGAGGCGGGTAGCTCCGGAATGTCACCGGGCCTCAATCTCTTTTCGATAATTCGCCCGCCATTTTTAAAATAAGAATTTTGCAATGCCGGATAATACAGGGGCCAATCGGCAAATAAGCAGTCAAAAACCCAGCCATAGAGTGGCAGATGTGTTGTCCGGTGAGGGACAATCTCATCATCTAATCCTTCGATAGGCCGAAAGTTTGGCATCCAGTTGCAATAGTCGGGCTTCTGAGGATTGAATTCGAACACTTCGAAATGCTTATGTATAGTAATTCCGGGAAAAGAGCGTTTTCGAAGTTCATAAAAAATAGACTGTGAAGTACTAAAAAGAGTTTCTAGCTGATCAGCATACACAGAATGAGGGATGATTGAAGCCGATGGAAAGAGGCTGGCAAATTCGGGATAACGGTTTCTGTTCTCTATTTTGCCAATAAATTTGTCAGAATATATTGTTGTGCTATATCCTAAACTCTGAAGGGTGAATGCCGTCGTGAACCCCGAAATCCCCCCGCCAATAATTATTGCAGCATCGTCCATAGTTGATCACTGCCAATCAATTTATAGTTTATAATTCATTATCTCCATTCTAAGCCTGCCACGGCAAATGATCCAAATCTACATTGCCTCCGGTGATAATGATGCCGGCTTTTTGTTCATTGATATTGACCTTGCCATTAAACACTGCGGCAATGGGTACTGCACACGAAGGTTCAATGACAATTTTCATCCGTTCCCAGATAAAACGCATAGCATCAATAATTTCCTGTTCGGAAACTGTTACAATCTCATCCACATGCTTTCGTATGCAGGCAAAAGTAAGTTCGCTTAGCGAAGTTCTGAGTCCATCAGCAACGGTATCCGTACTTTGTACAGGATACAATTCCCCGGATTTGAAAGACAGAAAAGCATCATTGGCTACCTCGGGTTCGGCACCAATTATTTTTGTGTTCGGTGACAGGCCCGATGCAGCAATTGCCGTCCCGCTTATCAATCCTCCTCCGCCAATTGGAGCCATGAGGATATCAAGGTTGGGTTTCTCTTCAAGGAGTTCTATCGCGGCACTTCCTTGTCCCATGATGATATCGGGATTATCGTAGGGATGGATAAATGTTGCCCCAGTTTCGTCCACTACCTTTTGAAGGGTTGATTCCCGTGCTTCCTGTGTTGGTTCGCAAAAAGTAATCTGGGCTCCGTAATCTCTAACGGCATTGACCTTTACTCTAGGTGCGTTTTCAGGCATAACGATAAAAGCAGGTATCCCACGCAGCCTGGCAGCCAGGGCAACAGCTTGTGCATGGTTGCCAGAAGAGTGAGTAGCCACTCCTTTTTTTGCTATTTCTTTATCCAGGTTGCCAATAGCGTGAGTCGCGCCTCTAAATTTAAAAGCACCCACCTTTTGAAAGTTTTCGCATTTGAGGAAAAGTTGACAGCCGGCACGTTGATTAACCTTTGCACTTTGTAAAACCGGTGTGCGATGCACCTTGTTCCTGATTCGTAGGTAGGCTTTTTGCACTTCTTTGAATGTGGGGGTCTTCACGGATTCTTCCAGAGACATCTTGAATTATTTTATAGTTCAACGCTTGATTTAAGACCTGAGAGTAATGATTTCCACCAGTAATTGAAAATGGATTTATCAGTCATTAGCATTGTAGAATGCAGTTTTGGCAATAGTTTTGGGGCTAAAGCAACAATGATGTGGTGTTAAAATTGAATGACGAAGGAAGTTTTTAAAATCTCCATTAGATTAGAGAAAAATATATCCTTGAAACAGGTAGCCCGATACTTCTCAAATATTTTGGAGCGGTTGCTGGGCAAACATAAATTCTTTGACTGGATTCCCGCCAATTAAATGTTCCCGGATAATTCTTTCCAGCACTTCTGGACGACAGGAGTGGTACCAAATGCCTTCCGGGTAGACCACTGCAATAGGCCCTCTTTTACAAATACGTAGACAGTTCGCCTTGGTTCTGTAAATGCCGCCGGTCCCATCTAGGTTTAATTCTTTTAGTCGTTTTTTTAGGTAGGCCCAGGCTTCTAACCCTATTTCTTTTTTGCAGCATTTGGGTTTAGTCTGATCAGCGCAAAGAAAGATATGGCGCTTTATTTTATCGAATTGAAGTTCCTCACACTTTTCCTGTAAACGTTCTTTTGTGGTCTTCATTTAGTATGGTAACCCAAATTCATTTTAAAATGTAACAAGAAAAAAATGTAAGAAACAATAAACAAAAAAATCGGGAGCCGATTTATACGGCTCCCTTTGTAAATCATTTGATGAAATATCGGAATCCCAGTGCCCCGCTAAAGAAGAAACGTGTATAATCTACGATTCTCAGAGTAGGGGCCAGTTCGAAAAACAAGTCCATCGGGGCATCTTCAAAAGCATAGGTTGTCCCAATGACTGCTCTCAGATCAACGGTATCATCAACATTTTGATTGTAAAAGCCAAGCCCGACCCCGCCTCCGTAATATAAGTTAAGGGAGGTAGGCATAGGGTTGGTACTCGAGAATAAATTTTTTGAGTGAACCAGTACATCTGCTTGAGTGTAAAACCTGTCAACGCCATCGCCAAAATCAAATGTTACGGCTCCTCCGATGGCTACACGCTGATCAAGCCACGCTTTATAGCTAATTCCGGTAGGTCCATTGATAACAGCTCCGAATCCTACACCGGTGTGTTGAGCGTAAGCAATTCCGGAGATAAGTGTGAGCGTCAATCCAAATAAAAATGTTGCGGCTAACTTTTTCATAGATATTTTCCCTTTTAATGATTGTGAACAGAGCTGTAAAACAGCATCTCACTTGTTTCAAACTTTATGGCAGATATAAAGTTACAATCAATCCGAATATTTCAAAAGCTTTTATGTAATTCGTTTTTAATTTATAACAAAATGGCGCCCTCGTGCCTGAGAAGATAGCGTTTGCGTGAAATGCCTCCGGCATAACCGACGAGTTTGTTATCAGCTCCTATGACTCGATGGCAGGGAATTATGATTGGGATAGGGTTGGAACCATTGGCCTTTCCTACCGCTCGAACTTTGTTGGCGTCTCCCAAATTTTCCGCCAATTCTCCATAGGTTACTGTTTTCCCGTATGGAATATCTTGAAGCTTTTTCCAGACAGAACGCTGAAAATTGGTTCCCGCTGGTTTCACGGGGACTGAAAACTGTGTTCGTTGTCCATCAAAATACTCTTCGAGCTCAATGATTGTCTGTAATGTGATATCATTGTTAGTTTGATAGGAAGGGTCGGGATTGGTTTCCCAAAAATGAATCTTTTCCAGGAAGCTATTTGATGCTGTAAGCTCAAGCCAGCCAATGGGTGAATCATAAAAGCTTTTCATTAATCTGCCTTTGGTTGAACGATTAAAAAGAAAAATAAAATTTTTTTGTAACAATCATATCCCTCCATACTCTTGACATCAGAACGCACTATTATTGTCTCTCTAGACCCTATCTAGTTAGTCAACTAGTCACTCCTAAATGCTGAAACCTAAAGCACGGGGCCTCAGGACTGATACTCTTGAGGCCTTTTTTATTTTAATGAAGTAATGAATTCGATGTCTTCTTACCAAAGTTACGTCAACTCGGATTCTTCAATCCGCTTAACATTTCTATTGAAAAAGACATTATAAACGGAAACAAGTACAAATAGAATTCCTAATACAGCAACAATGGAAGAACCGGCAGGAAAATCATAATGATAGGAAAGGTTCAATCCCAGAAACGAACCCAACAGGCTTATAGTCAGCGCACTAATGATTACCATTACAGTTGACCGGGCGATCATAATACCGCAAACGCTGGGAATAATCAGAAAAGAGAAGACCGGAATCACTCCACCGATTTCAACAGCAAAAACGATGGCTAAGCCTATGGAAATATAAAACAGAAAATTCCAGATATTAAATAACCCTATTTCATCCCCCCTGTTTTCTTCAAAGATTTCAGTAAGCTTAAAAAAGTGTTTTCGGAAAAATATATGGACAAGGGCCAGGACCCCGAAAACAATAGCAAGAGTAGAAATTTGACTCCAGCTGACGGCCAAAATGTTTCCAAAGAGGACTTCTTGGATGTCAGAGTCTCCGTGTGGCGATTTTGAAATCAATAGGACGGTTACAGCCGATGCGAAAGCATAAATGATACCGATAATTGCTTCTTGTTTCAGACGTTTGTCCTTGATTTTAATCAATGACAACAATAATGCCCCCACAACAGTCGCTACTATGGGAATCCAGGTTGAGCCGGTGCCCATGTATGCAGCGATCGCAACGCCGAGCGATGAGATTTGCCCAAGAGCAAGGTCGACAAAAACAATTCCCCTCCCGACAACATGAACTCCGAAATATGATAAAAGCAAACCCGTGATAACGGCTGCAATAAAAGCCTGAACCATAAAATTTAAGTTGAACATTTCGAACATGGAAAGACCTCGCTAATTGGTTGAATTATTGTTGCTGAGCACTTCGATAACCTTGTTGATATTATAATCAAACAGGTCGAAGTAATCTTTGATCTCATCGTATCCTCCGGTCATTGTCGAAAGCTGCACAATATTAATATTGGTATTTCGTGCCACCACTTCGGGAGAAGAAGAGCTGTAATACGGTGAATTGATTAGTAATTTTATGTCCTGAGACTTTACTTCGTTTATGATTTTAACCAGCTGCGAAGGGGAGGGAGGAATGCCGGGTTTGGGTTCCAGAAAATCTACAATATTTAGCCCAAAACGTTGCTCAAAATAAACCCACTCGTTATGATAAGCGATGACTTTAGTATTTTTATAGGGGGTCATTCGCTGCTGCCACTCTGCTAATTTTTGATCAATTTTATCATTGAAAGCTTGCAGGTTTTTGGAATAGTCCTCTTGGTTTTTGGAATCTATTTGGACTAAGTGATTATAAATGTTTTGAGCGATTTGCTTGCCTCTAACAGGATCCAGCCAATAATGGGGATTTCCATAAATATGAATGTCTCCCTCTTCGCGACTTGTGGTTGTGGGTACCTGTAAAAGAGTAATGCCTTCCGAAACGTCGATATAGCCTGGATTCCCCTTCTGAATGTTGCCGTTCCGAGAACTTTGGAGCAGTTGGGGGGCCCAGCCCAATTCAAGATCGAGTCCTACAGTAACAAACATATCGGCTCGCGAAAGTTTAACGATATAACTGGGCTTGGGATCAACGAAATGAGGGTTCTGGTATCCCTTGGCAATTGAAAACACATCTACGTGGTCGCCGCCCACATATTTTGTAATGCTGGCCAGATCAGGTAAAGTGGTTACTACTTTTATTTGACCCAAAGCGGTATTGCCCAATCCGAAAATCATAAGGATTGAGCTCACGGTAAATATTTTTATACTTTTTAAAACTTTCATAAGTGTAGTGATTTTAGGATTCGGAATTTATTGTAAGCAGACTTAATATTTATGAGCGCCATGTGTGCCAATCACAAAAATCCATCGGAACAGCCCACTGAAGGTGGTATCTGAAAAATTATTATCGGTGCTTAATTTGGGGCCGAATTCAAGTTTTTGAAATTCTGTTGCGTACCACCCGAAAGTGGCAGAGAGCGCTTGCTCTTCAATGTTACGGACGTTTGGATCTTTGGCATAGCTGTACATCCCGGTTACAAACCAGCGACGGTTCAGTTGGTACTGCATCCAGGAATACATCCCCCAGGCATTAAAATGGCTATTCACCGTTTCTGTGCTGCTAAAGAAAAATTCTGATTGCCATTTAAAAGATTTGTACGTATTAAATCGCACGGGTTTCCAAATGTAGGTGAGGTCGATGCCACCCAACTTAGATGTTCTTTGCAATTCATTGCTGCCCATAGCACCGGATAATCCCAATTCCAAGGTTGCATTGTCGGTGAGTGACCAAAAATTTTTAAGATGTACTAATTTCAGTGGTACGTTGCCGTCGCTGGTAGTAAATAAAGGATTTTCATCCGGGCCGCGCGTTATCGAAATAATCAATTCCTGGTAAAAAGCCTGGTTGGGAAGCAGCCAGCTCAGTGATGCCCCCTGATCGATCAGGGCTTCGCCCAGAAAAGTTTCATAAGCCACCGGCACATCAATTACCGGGAGTGCATGCCGGTGTATGGTGTTGATACGTCCGAATGCCTGTCGAAATCTCCCGACTTTTAGTTGAAGCCCATATGGAAGGCTCAGCGATTGCAGGTATGCCTCCTCGATTTTGGCATTCAGTTGTCCCTGTTCTCCTTCAAAAACGGGATAAATGTCGGCCCGGGCATACGGATCTATAGCAGCTCGAAGGTTAAGCTCTACGCCTTGCAGGTACGCATCCCAGTTGCGATCGCCCCGGTTTGTGTAGAGGCTCCGAAAATCTGTAATGGCACTGATATCCGGGTTTAGATTAGCCGATGTAGCCCGTACGGACTGGGGTTGTTGTGTAGAAGAAGGCGGTTTTTGATCTTTGGATTGGGCCTCCTCAAGTTGCCGCTGAATTTCTTCAATTGAGACAGAGTCGGTAGCAGTTGAGTCTTGGGCCTTCAAAGGTTGACAAGCGGAAAATAAAATCACATACAGTACTAGTGCACGTAATGCATAATGTTTTTTCATAGCTATAATTGTAAAGAATCCGTCCGCATGTGGGATGGATTTGGCTTATTATTTTGGATGAATGGATAGAGAATTAAGCCATTAATGGAGGAGAGCGGCCCAGAACGGGCGTAAAAAATGCTTTATCAATAGATGGGGTTTCCGATTGCTGGACTACATGATAACGAGTGAAATTATGCTCAATGCTGAGGAGCGGCTCAGCAACGGCCCCGAACAAATAGCCGCAAATTGGACAATCGGAGGAGCTAACCCGAAGGTTTGTCCCTGTATTAGCTTGTTTTTGCGAATGGTTCCACTGGAAATGATGATGGGAGTGGAGCGTAAATAAAGTCATGCTTGTGCTCAAAAGCACAATGAAAAATGAAGCAAGAACCTTATGTTTGTTCCGCAAGTCCATAAAAAAGAAATTAACGGAAGTTAGATATTTCTGCAACTTAACAATCGTTAAAAATTATTACAGGGTAAGAAAAGTTTTCCAGACCGCATCAACCAAACCGGCAGGACTGTCAGCGTATGTAACATATTATGAGCAAGTCGATATTTGTTAATTTTTAACTAAATTAGTAAGAATGATTCCCTTTAGTTAGTCTGATAGAAGTGAACTAATTTTGGAGAAGATGCTATGGTAGAATTATTTGAAATGGCCCGAGCCTGGTTTTTTGGGCTGGGAGAACAGTATGGGATAAATCCCATTATTTTTGGGAGTATTTATATCGGGGCCATTCCGTTTTTTTCACTTTCAATTACTTGGCTGATACGGAATTATCGGAGAAATAGGCCGATTGTTCTTCCGGCTTTAAGTTCTGCTTTCTTTTTTATTTCAGCTTACTTATACCTCATTTTTGCCGGAAATAACGTGCCATGGTGGGTGTATTCTGTAGTTGTATTGATGATTCTTCTGGGCGGCTGGTCTACATTTAGAAAGGTTCGCAGGCAGGTGAATAGGATGGGCAAGGATATTTTTACCAATGAGTAAATACGATTTTGATGCAGTTATTATAGGCGGCGGGGCAGCGGGACTAACGGCATCGGGTATGGCGGCTAATTTTGGCGCAAGAACGATGATGGTGGAGCGTGATCGTTTGGGCGGTGATTGTACATGGACAGGTTGTGTGCCAAGTAAGATACTTCTAAAAGCAGGAAAAGTTGCCTGGCAAATCAGGGAGGCCGGTAAATACGGGCTCACAGATAATGAACCCGAGATTAACTTTCACAAACTCATTGAACATCTCCATGAGCGTCGGCAGGAAATATACGATGAAGCGGACAGCCCGCATATTTATGAAGGAATGGGCATTGCGGTTGTTTCGGGAGCGGCAGAATTTATTAACAGCCATGAAGTTAAGATAAAAGAAAAGGATGGGAATGAACAAAGGGTTTCATCCCGCTACTTTTTTATTTGTGCCGGTTCCAGACCTTCTGTACCTCCTATCGAGGGGATTGATACCATACCTTATTTGACGAGCGACACTTTATTTGAAATTGACAACCTGCCGGATGAGTTAGTCATCATCGGGGCTGGTCCCATTGGTACCGAAATGGCCCAGGCCATGAACAGGCTTGGGGCTAATGTTACGGTCGTTGATATGATGGATCGAATTATGATAAATGACGACACCGAGTTAACAGGATTGCTACAGGATAAGCTTGAGAGCGAAGGCATACATTATATTCTTGATGCGAATGTACAACGTGCAAATCGGGGGAAGGGGAAAACTTTGGTAACATTAATTGAAAAAAAGGAAGGAAAGAAACAGCTTAGCGCAGATCAAATTTTGCTGGCAGCCGGAAGACGGCCTAACATAGAAAGCCTGGGATTGGATGCTGCAGGAATCCGTTATTCTCCCAAGGGTATCGAAGTCAACAATAAATGTCAGACCAGCCAGTCTCATATTTATGCCTGTGGAGATATTACAGGCCGTTATCAATTTACACACATGTCGGAGCATATGGCGAAAGTGGCTGTTACGAATGCATTGGTTAAGTTTCCCATGAAGATTGATTCCGATCATGTTCCCTGGGTTACTTTTACCGATCCCGAACTGGGGCACCTGGGTGCAACTCAGGAACAGCTTGATGAAGAGGGGAGAAGTTATGAGACCTACCGCTTTCCATATACCAAAATTGATCGGGCACTAACAGATTCGGAAGCAGAAGGAGTTATTAAGATTTATGCTAAAAAATGGAGCGGCACGATTTTGGGTGTTGATATTCTGGGGGTACATGCCGGAGAGCTGATTTCTGAATATGCTGTGGCTATGAAAAATGGGGTATCATTGAGAAATATTGCTGATACCATTCACCCTTATCCGAGCTATGGTTTAGGGGCACGCAGGGCGGCCGATCAGTGGTACATAAAGAATCAAACCGAATGGCAAGTCAGACTAATTCAAAAAATATTCGGTTATAGAGGGGAAATACCGGATTTGAGCAATCCAGATCGGATTATCTGATAAGAAATTCAGTGGGAAAGCGGATATTTTGGAGAAAAATATTTTGGGATCAGGAGAAAGCTTGTTGAAGTATAGGCCATCCAACCGTGACAGCGAATATAAAAGCAAGTCCACTCAGCATAAACAAGTAGGAAGATTTGGTCCAACTTGGCCCCTTTTTATGGAACTTCTCTATAAGCCCACAGATAAAAAAACCGACTGAAAAACCGAAAACTAGGTAAGCCATTGGGTTAATGATTTAAAAAGTCTTTTCATTAGAGGGCTTTGCAAAATCATATATAGCGTGAAATTGTCATCGCGTCCGCCAGCCGGCGGATTGGAGGGCGTGGCGATCCCTTTTGTCAGGAGATTACCGTATTTCACTTATTTTATTCACTCCATTCGCAATGACACAGAGTTTTTGCAAAGCCCCTTCATATATTATCTATGAAATCAGTTCTTTGAGCGTAATACCAATTTCAGCAGGACTGTCAACAACTGTTACTCCCGCATCGCGCAGCGCTTTTTTCTTGTCATCTGCCGAACCCTGTCCTCCTGAAATGATGGCGCCAGCGTGCCCCATACGACGGCCGGGAGGGGCTGTGCTGCCTGCAATAAATGCGACAACCGGTTTATCCACATGTTCTTCTATATAAGCTGCAGCTTCTTCCTCTGCCGATCCCCCGATTTCACCAATAAGTACGATAGCTTCCGTATCAGGATCATCCTGGAACATTTTCACAGCATCAGTGTGTGTTGTTCCAATAATGGGATCGCCTCCAATGCCGATAGCAGTACTTTGTCCCAACCCGGCTTTCGTCAGCTGATCGACAGCTTCATACGTCAGTGTTCCGGAGCGGGAAATCAGTCCGACCTTTCCCTGAGTAAAGATACTGCCGGGCATGATACCAATCTTGGCTTCCCCCGGTGTGATAACTCCTGGACAATTAGGGCCTATGAGTGTAGCACCGTGGCTGTTAACGATCTGTTTAGCTGTGATCATGTCTTTGACCGGAATACCTTCTGTAATGCAGATGATTACTTTTATACCTGCAAAAGCAGCTTCGGAGATCGCATCTCCTGCGAATGCAGGAGGCACAAAAATTACGGAGGTGTTAGCATCTTTCTTTTCGACGGCATCGGCCACAGTATTATAAACCGGGAGTCCCAAATGTTCCTGTCCGCCTTTCCCGGGAGTAACGCCGGCCACTACATTCGTACCGTATTCAATCATTTGTTCGGCATGAAAGCTGCCTTCGCTGCCTGTAATTCCTTGTACAACTAATCGTGTGTCATTACCAACAAGTACGCTCATGAACTTTTCTCAATTAGATTAAACGGTTGTCGTTAAGTCGGTGGGAATATACCCACATCATCATGATTTGGCAAAGACAGGATGCGATAATTTATTTAGCCAAAATGAATGAGTTGGATAGTCCTTCGGGAAAGAATATTCAAAAAAAGAAGGCCCGTAAAACTCACATTAAACGGACCTTCTTATGATTTTAAAGGATATTATTTGGCCGGTGGACGACTGGAAGAGGGCGGCAACATTACGGTATCAATTACGTGAATGACACCGTTGGAAGCATATATATTATTAGCAGTAACCAAAGCATAACCGTTTTCTTCGTTTCCAACCGTTAGGTCGCTCCCATCCAGCTCTACGTCAATAAACTTTTTGAGCAGCGTATTTATTTACTGCGAACCGAAAACAGCATTAGCCGGACGCCGGCCTGGGGCTACATGATAGAGCAGAATATCTCTGACCGTCTCTTTTCCCAGGGATTGCAGTAAATCTTCCGCGGTTTGACCTTCAGACAGGAGTTTGGCGAAGGCGGCATTTGTGGGGGCAAAGACTGTGAGTTGTCGCTTTCCGTCGAGCGCTTTATCCAGGCCGGCAAAAATAACCGCCTGGGCCAGGATGGAGAAATTTTCATTCTCAGCGGCAATATCGAGAATAGTATCCCTGGCATTATTCCCCATATCATTAGGCATGGACGTCTCTACAGCACTTGACTGAATTATTTGACGGTCAGTACTTAAATTTGCGTCTGTTACGTCATTACAGCTCGTAAGCAGCAGCGACATTCCAAGAATCATAGCGGATAGTGTTCGAAGTAGCATAATAAACCCTCTTGTTTTTAAGTTTTAAGTTAAAAATGATTTACAATAAACTTATTTCCACCGAAAAGGTACCGTGTAAGTGATTGTATTCATTATATTTATGCATATGCATATGATATTGCTGATTGTACTGTATGGGTAGAATATTTTATGCAATCCCGATTTGCCTGTTGAAATAAAACGTAAACTTATCCTCATATTGAGATGAGATTCATCTCGAATTCCCTTATCATTTCTAACCATGGCAGCAATGATTCCCGATGAGAAAAAAGAAGAAGTACGCGACGCGGCAGATATCGTCGAAGTGGTTGAGGATTACGTAAAGCTCAAGCGATCCGGCCGCAGCTGGAAAGGACTATGCCCGTTCCATGACGAAAAAACGCCTTCTTTTCATGTAACGCCCGATCTGGGGATCTATAAATGCTTCGGATGCGGGGAGTCCGGCGATGTTTTCAATTTTGTGATGGAAATGGAAGGCGTGGGTTTTACCGAAGCACTGCGCTCGCTGGCTGATCGTTATGGCGTGTCTTTGCCCGAAGCCGATGATGAAGAACTGGATGAAGAACATCACTTGCGTGAGGGGATTTATCATGCACTGAAGTATGCGGGCGTATTTTTCTATCGGCATCTCATGGAAACAAAAGAGGCTCAAAAAGCACGCGACTACTTGAATGATAGGGGCTATGATCGTACAATCATCAAGAAATACGGCCTTGGCTATGCCCCGGATGATGGAGACAAGCTGTATCGTTCGGCCATTGATTCGGGATTGAATGAAGAATACTTGATTGAAGCCGGTTTAATAAAACCGAGTCAGCGCAATGACAGTTTTTATGACACTTTCAGGGGACGGCTGATGTTTCCGATCTTTAACCCGTCGGGAAAAGTGATCGCCTATGCGGGACGGGTACTCGGGAAAGCTAAAAAAGCTAAATACATCAACTCACCTCAGACGAAAGTTTATAATAAGAGCGAAGTTCTTTATGGAATTAACTTTGCCAAGAATGAGATCCGCAAGATAAACGAGGTTATTCTTGTTGAAGGATATACCGATGTGATTTCATTGCAACAATACGGCATCGATAATGTAGTCGCTTCTAGTGGCACTTCGCTGACCCCTCAACAGATGAAACTGCTGCACCGCTATGGCGAAACAATAACAATGATTTATGATTCTGATTCGGCGGGCCAGCGGGCGATGAAACGAGGTATTAATATTGCCTTGCGAGAGGGAATGGACGTTAAGCTTCTTGAGTTGCCTGAAGGGGAGGATCCGGATTCCTTTGTTCGCCAGTTTGGCAGAGATTCGTTTAAAGAAATGAAACGGGAGGAGTCAGAAGATTTTTTGACTTACCAAATCAATAAAGCCAAGGATGAGGGGCGCTGGGAGGATCCGACCGAAAAAAAGAAAGTTATTTCAGAAATCTTGGAAAGTATCGCGCACATGCCGGATCCTGTTTCTCGCGAAACTTTTGTGCAGCATTTGAACAGTAAAGCCAAGGTGGGGGATCGCGCCCTGTTTGATGAGCTTGGGAAGATCAGGAAACGGCTGAAGGATGAAAGGTTAAAAGCCAAGCGAAGGGAGAAGAGAAGGAGGGAACGGCGCCAGGAATCTCCCAAGTCGCCCGCCGCTCCGGCTCCGCATACCGTAGGATTCAATGAACAGGTTACTCATGCGGCTACCCAAAAGCAGCCGGAGGAACTCAAGAAACGCCCTAATTACGAAAAAGAGCTGATTAGACTAATGCTGATGTATGGCCGCGATATGATAGATTATATTGGGTCGTTGTGCAATGAAAAGCAATTTGAAGATCCACAGCTGAGGGATTTCTACCAAGACATTATCCAGCGATACAAAGAAGAGAAGGAGGTTTCGGTGGAAGCTTATGCTGAACGAGCTCATCCATATCCGAAGCTGGTTGGAGAAGTTGTACTCGAGGAACATTCTGTTAGTGAACGGCATCATGAAAAAGTAGGAGTGCAGTACAAAAAAGATAAAAATCCCTATCGGACGGCCAAAGGTGCATTAAAGGCACTGAAAATCCATTATCTTGATCGACTTCAGGTAGAACTTTATGAGCGATATAACGAGGCCGAAGGTGATGCCCGGAAGAATGTAATGAAAGCAATGAAGGAAGCGGGACGACAACGTACAATTTTGCAGCAATCTCCCATTGATGAACTGTTTCCGGATCCCGACTCAGATGCGGCTAAAAACGTATCCGATAAGGTTTTTGAGTATAAGATGAAACATGAACGTGAATGAGGTGCGATACGAATTTTGAGGTTCTCTGTTGGATTCTAAAAATATAATCATGCCTGAACGCTGACAGCTGTCGAGGCAGAGTTATTTCAGTATCTTAGGTACAAACGTTGAAGGATTTTAAACCAATATATCCAGAATGTAAGTATGTCTGATTATTCTACAGAACTTAGCATTGCCAGAAAAGCTGCCAATGCTGCTTCGGAGGTTATCCAAAAATACCGGGCAAACAATAATTTTTCGGTTGATTTAAAAGGAAAGAATGACCTGGTGACAGAAGCGGATATCAAATCCGAACAAAAAATATTATCTATCCTTCAAGATGCGTTTCCAGAGGATGATATTATGGCTGAAGAGACTGCTCAAAAAAAC
Organism: Balneolaceae bacterium; assembly: GCA_050117475.1. Taxonomy (GTDB): domain Bacteria; phylum Bacteroidota; class Rhodothermia; order Balneolales; family Balneolaceae; genus Fodinibius. Next base: position 14,863 of record JASFMR010000039.1, read on the forward strand.
GTGATACCGAAGGGTAGGACCTGGTTCGTTGACCCTATTGACGGGACTACTAATTTTGCCCACGGTTTTCCCATTTACTGCGTGTCAATAGGCTTATGGGAGAATGGAGAACCTAAAATGGGATTGGTACTTGAAGTTTCGAGAAAGGAGTATTTTACGGCAATTTCGGGTGAGGGTGCTTTTTTAAACGGCCAAAAGATCAAGGTTTCTTCTGTCGATAGTCTTGGGAAGGCGATGATCGGGACCGGCTTCCCCTATAACGATATGAGCCTCGTGGATGATTATGTGAAATTCTTCCAATGGCTGTTGGAAAATTCACAAGGTGTCCGCCGGCCCGGTGCGGCTTCCTATGATCTCTGTTGTGTAGCTGCGGGACGATTTGATGGTTTTTACGAATATGCATTGAGTCCTTGGGACGTTGGTGCAGCGGCATTACTTGTAGAGGAAGCCGGGGGCAAGGTTACCGACTGGGAGGGGAATAACAACTGGTTGTTTGGGAGGCGGATAATTGCTGGTAATAAAACAGTGCACGAGCAACTTTTGGAGGCAATTCGGGAGCATTTTCCGGCGAAAAGCCTTACCATTTAATCAATAATTTAATACTCGGGTTTTTAAAATGAGCAACAAAAAAAATAATAGGGATTATTTTATGAGAACATTTGTGAAATTAAAGCCATCAAAAATTTGGGTAGGGACCCTGTTTTTACTCTTATTTGCTAGTTTAGCCAATGCGCAAAATGAAAGTCATAAGAGGTTATTGAAGGTTGATGATCTTTTTAGGATAAAAGGGGTTGCTACTCCTAAAATGAGTCCTGACGGCAAATGGATTGCGTATACTGTAACTGAGACAAGTTTAAAAGATGATAAATCAGAAACACGGATCTGGATGAAACCGGTGGACGGAGGAGAAGCAATACCGATGACTATGAAAGGCACCTCTTCCGATAATCCCCAGTGGAGCCCCGATGGCAAGTATTTATCTTTTTCGGCGGCAAGAAATGATGGAAAGAAACAGGTCTGGGTATTGAACCGAAATGGTGGCGAAGGGCAACAATTGACGCATGTGGCGCAAGGAATTGAGGATTATGCCTGGAGTCCTGACGGTCAAAGGCTGGCTTTGATTATTAAGGAAAAGGCGGCGGATGAAAAAGAGGATAGCACTGAAAAAGATAAAAAGAAACCTGTTGTTATCACCCGGTTGCAGTTTAAACGAGATTATATAGGTTACCTGGATACGCTCCATACTCATGTTTATGTGTATGATATTAACCAAGATTCCCTAAGGCAGGTTACATCGGGTGAATATGATGATTCGGACCCGGTTTGGAGTCCTGATGGAAATCGGATTGCTTTTGTAAGTAACCGTACTGAAATGCCGGATAGAAACAGCAACACTGACATCTGGGTAGTGGATGCCAGCAATACAAACAAGGGGGCTAATCCAACAAAAGTGACTACAAACCCAGGGCCTGACAATTCTCCTTCATGGTCACCTGACGGAAGTAAGTTGGCATATGTGACTTCTCGAGAGCCTGAATTGCTCTGGTATGATGTAAGGGAGCTTGCCACTGTTTCAGCAGAAGGGGGACCGGCTACTATATTAACGGAACAGCTGGACCGCAATGTAAGCTCACCGCATTTTTCCAAGGATGGTAACTCTATTTATTTTGGCCTTGAAGACAGCGGTGAACAACAGCTTGCGAGGATAGGGCTGAATGGCCGTAATTTGGAACGGGTAATTTCAGGAGAACTGTCGCTGTGGTCATATGATTTGGGACCTGGGAATGCGATTGCAGCTCTTATAACTAAAACGCAGCTGCCTGAGGAAGTCTTTACCTATCGAGATGGAAAATTGAATCAATTTACTTACACAAATCAGGCAATCATGGATTCGCTGAACCTGGCGGAAGTCAGAAATATTCATTTTGAAAGTAAAGACGGTACTCCTATTGAAGGATTTATGACATTGCCGGTAGGGTATGAGCAGGGGAAAAAGTATCCGACACTGTTGCGTATTCACGGAGGCCCGGTAGCTCAATTCAGTTATTATTTCAATTTTAACGCACAGCTGTTTGCAGCTAACGGGTATGTGGTTATCAATGTGAATCCGCGCGGATCGTCCGGGTACGGACAAGCGTTCTCTAAAGCTATCTGGGCCGATTGGGGAAACAAGGACTATGAAGATGTAATGGCGGGTGTTGATTATGCTATCAATCAGGGTATTGCCGATCCTGAGCAGCTTGGTGTGGGCGGCTGGTCTTATGGCGGTATCCTCACCGACCATGTAATTACCCGAACAAATCGGTTCAAAGCGGCAATCAGTGGGGCAAGCGAAGTGTTGTACACCTCCAATTATGGGCATGATCACTATCAGCTGCAGTGGGAAAAGGAACTGGGGTTACCTTGGAAACATCAAGCAAAGTGGGACCGAATTTCTCCTTTCTGGGATGTTGAAAAGATTGCGACGCCTACTCTCCTTATGGGTGGTTCAGAGGATTGGAATGTACCTCTGATAAACTCCGAACAACTTTACCAGGCATTAAAGCGTATCGGGAAAGTGGATACTGAGTTGATCGTATACCCGGGGCAGCATCACGGCTTTACATTGCCTTCTTTCCGGAAAGACGTCTTGGAACGTTACCTGGATTGGTATGACAAGTATGTTAAGAAATAGTCTCAATCCCGTTATCGGGATAAAATTGAAGGCTTAGGGGTTGGTGCAATAGGGCTACCGCATTGGATCTGTTTCAAAGAAGGAATCGAAAGATTTCATTGGCAGGGGACCATTATAATATTTGAAGGGTTCACCATAAGTAGCACCGATGAGATGACCATAGTGGCGAGCACGCGCTTCAATCCCTTTAAAAAATTTGGCCCCTGAGATATACGTTTCCGGCTCATCACCCGGCTCTTCGACATTAAATTGGGTTTCAAAGGCCAAGATAGCTTCTTTCTTGGTGTTGAAGGTCTCAGTGATGTTGAAAACGATATCCGGCTCAAAGGGACGATCCTGCATGAAGTGCAAAATATGCGATGGCCTCCATCGCTTTTGTGGGTTCCCTTCGGCATCGGTGGTTTCGAATTTTGTGAGCCCACTCAGGAAGATGGCATCAAGCGCCAGCCGAGTTGCATTGCCGTGATCCGGATGCCGATCCGAGGGGGCTCCTACCAGACAAATATGGGGTTGGTAGGTACGAATCTTCCGGACGATCTTTTCCTGGTATTCTCTTTTGTTAGCAATTTGAGTATCGGGGATACCGAGATTATCCCGAACGTCAAGACCAATAATTTCAGCGGCTTTTGCAGCTTCCTTCATCCGTTGCTCGGGGGTGCCGCGGCTCCCCATTTCTCCTTTCGTGAAATCAATGACTCCAACGCTTTTCCCTTGATTTATAAGTGTTGCAAGGGTACCGCCACAGCAAAGTTCAGTGTCATCAGGATGTGCTGCTAATGCCAAGACATCAAGTTGCATAAAAATAGCCGAAGTTTGTTCAAATTTGATTGTGGATACGCCATCAACCGCCTTTATATTGAAGCCTTATAGTACTTTTATTTTTTAAAACATGAAACATGGGAGTGTTGCCGATCTACAAATTTGCTTTGGCATGAATTAGAAATAATTATGACACTCCGTCAGAAGGTATTGAAAGTTCACTACGGATTAATGCAAGTGAAGAAAGGGACAATCAGCAGATTTGTTTGTCGAACAAAAGACTTACCCTGCAGGAACCTCTTGTTTTTGTTTCTTTTTCTTTTTCTTTACAACCTCTTTGGTGTCGAGTCGTTCGATACTTTCAGATATGAGGCGTTTATTGGGTATAATCAATTCCCCGGTTTCCGTCTTAATAATTGTTTGGATATTATCAATTTGCTGAATTATTCCCTCTACATTGTCAATCCTTATGGTTTGCCCTTCTTGGAAGGTATGTTTTGCATAAAATGAAGAGAGGGTATTTGTGAGTAGATCGCGGGAAGAAAAGCCGAATCCCAGGGCAAAGGCCAGCAGCACTCCACCAATAATAATGCTGATGTTTGAAGTGATGATGGTTGTTTCGATGCCTGCCTGCTCAAGAGCAGTTGTTGCAGCTAAAATCATGATGAAATAAAAAGTAGCCTCCCCCAATATTGTTCCGGCTGAAAGCCCCAGTGAGTCGGAAGTAGTGCGAACCAAGCCACGCAGGAATGATCCGATGTAAAGGCCGAGAGCAAAGATGAGTATAGCACCCAGTAAATGGGGCAGGTAATTTGCCAGATTTCGTATTGACTCAGAAACTCCTGCCCATCCCAGCGTATCTGAAGCAGAGATAAAGAATAGTAGCAGGATGAACCAGTAAACAAATATGCTGATCCACCGACTGGGTTTGATTCGCTCTTCCTCAATTTTGATGGAAGTCCTGCTGAAAATTTTTTGTCCCAGAGAATCAACGTGAATCGATTGAAGTATTTTTCTTAAGGCTGTACTTATAATCTTAGCAATTCCCCAACCTACAATTATCAGCAATATTGCGCCCAGAATGCCGGGCAAAATATTCATAAGGTTATTCCAGAAAGAATTAAACATGTTCTCGATGAGGTTCGTCCCTTGGTCTAGAGGTTCCATGACAAAGTAATTTTTGTGAATGACTGAAACTGTATCAGAAAGTTAGTTCATCCTTCCTGTTTTAGAATCCAACCGGAGTTGGAGATTTCGTTTGGCTTGGCGACTCATTTTTTACGGTTCATATTGCTATTTTTGTTTAATCGTAACATTGAAGCAAGTGAGGCTATGGTTTTGCCAATAAATAAGTCTAGTAGCTGAAATATTACGCTACCGATGGTTATGCTTGCCATAACTTTATTTCTAACCCGGGGAGAAGGTACCTGGCTTTCTGCCAGCTGCTGAAACAAACTTTCTTGATTATTTTTCCGGTTCATAATTTTCTACATATAAAGTTTATCCTTGATAGTTATTATTCGCTCTCGTGCCTGTTGGAGCAGCATATTTACATCGTTTTCGCTGAGATCCAATTGTTGCCCGATTTCCCTCAAGCTCATATTGTCTTGGTATTTCATCAACAAGAGAGTGCGATCTTCGGGAGGGAGTTTTTTCAGAAGGTTCCTGAGTTCATCGAGTTCCATATTTAGTAGGCGTATTTCCGAATCATAATGAAAAATTTTGACCCGCATCTGGTCGATTTCATCAGTTTCAAAAAAATTGACCTTTCTCTTAAGGTATTGCCTTCTCGTATGATCAATACATTTACCGTATGCCAGGGAATAGAACCAGGTTGAAAAATTAGAATTGTTATTATACTTCTTTAGCCTGGCAAAGGCTCCCACAAATATTTTGCGGGTTAAGTCCTCGGCGGTGTCGGGAGTATCTGCAAAGGAGAGGCACTTGTTATAAATATTTATATAATATCGGTCATAGAGGACTCCAAAAACTTCTGTTCGGCCTTCCTGAACAATTTTCTTTACTATAACTTCATCTGGTATCTTAGAATAGTTCACAACTCTCTCACAATCTACTAACGGTTCATTAATTACAGGGGAAATGCTGTCGCCTCAAAATGAATCTTTTGGTTCTCTCTCAGTTTTTTTATTCGTTAAATAAAATAAAAACAAGTATTTAAATATAAATAATAGGATTTGTAAAAAAAAGCCCGCTTTTAAAGCTGTCACAACAAATTTATCTATGCTCCTTTTAGGTAGGTATTAGCGAAAAGGGATTTGTTATCTTTAAAGGACGGTATTACCTTTTATTGGTGATTAAAGAGTGCTGATCCCAAAATCTCATCAAGTTAAATTTAAATTGTAACGATTTAATATTTTTCTCGTAAGAGATTCATTATCAAAACAAAAGCCTAAGAGGGCATGTCTAAATTCAGTCGATTTGTAAACAGTACATGGGAAGGATTTAAGATTTCCTTAAGTGCTTTGGGAATTAACAAAACCCGTTCTATTCTGACGACCCTTTGTATTATTATCGGTATAGTAATGGTCACACTTATGAATGCCGTAAGCAATGGCATGGATTCCGAGTTTGACAGAAGTATGGCAATGATCGGCCAAAATGTGATTTATGTTGAGAAACAGCCGTGGAATCGCGGGCCCAATTACAAATGGTGGGAATATCGAAGCCGGCGGGATATAAAATTGAGTTATGTAGATGATATCCGGGAATCCAGCCGGCTGGCATCGGCGGTATCTGCAGAAGCGGCCCGGGGCACTTCCATCCGTCACAAAGATATGAGCGTCGAAGGTGTTTATATGTCGGGGGTGACTGATCGTTATTTTGATACCCGCGGTCTGAACATAGCTAAGGGACGTGCTTTTACGGCAGAAGAAATTCGACGAGGGGCTAAAGTTGTCGTTTTGGGAGCAACACTGGCGGACAAACTCTTTGAAAATGAAGATCCCCTGGGTAAGGATATTAGGGTGGGAGGTCAAAAATTTCGGGTAATCGGTATCCTGGAAAAACAAGGCAAATTCTTGGGACTGGCTGATATGGACCGTAGGGCTATTTCGCCTATCACAGCTTACGGGCAAATTTTTGGATTGCGAAATGATATTCAAATTGCAGTCAAGTTTCCTAGTGAAGCTGTAATGAAAGATGGGCAGTACGAAATTGAAGGGATTATGAGGCGTGTTCGTCAACTTGATGCAACGGAAAAAAATGATTTTGAAATAAATAAACCCGAAGCATTCAAAGCACAACTTGAATCGTTTAAGACCGGTCTCTATTTAGTGGGTGGAGCATTGACAGCATTATCGTTGATTATAGGGGGGATTGGTGTAATGAATATCATGTTTGTTTCGGTAAGGGAGCGAACTAAAGAGATAGGAATTCGAAAAGCCGTGGGAGCCAAAGCATGGGAGATCATGTATCAGTTTTTGATCGAAGCTATTGCCATGTGTTTGATGGGCGGACTTGTTGGATTGGCCTTGGCTTATCCGCTTAGTTTGCTTATCAATCAAATTTTTATTGCTTCCATCGATCTCAGTGTTGTTGTTGCCGCTTTTGTGTTATGTTCGCTTGTTGGGGTCGTATTCGGATTTATACCGGCTTATAAAGCCGCTAAATCAGATCCTATTGAATCACTCAGGTATGAATAAACGATGAATATCAAAGAGGTTTTTAAACAGGCATTTGATTCCATTTGGGCTAATAAGCTCCGATCTTTTCTTACGTTATTGGCGCTGATTGTCGGGGTATTTTCCGTCATTGTTTCGACTACGGCTGTAGCTGTACTGGACAACTTCTTTCAAAATACGATGAGTATCATGGGAGGAGACGTCATTAATGTCTCCAAGACTCCGTCGGTACGCATTGGTAACGATCGCCGGAATTTGCGGAATAGACAGGATATTACGTTCCAAACGGCCGAAAAACTGCAGGAACAATTGCGGCTGGCGAAAGATGTCAGTCCCGACGAAACCTTTGACTTGGCAAAGGTAAGTTTTAGCGATGAAGAGACGGATCCTACGGTAAGAATAGTGGGAAGTAACCAATATTACCTGGGAAACAATGCTTATGATATTGCTGACGGGCGTAATTTTTCTTCAGAAGATATTCAATACAGCCGTCCTTTTGCGATTATTGGAAATGATGTAAAGGAAGACCTTTTTCAAACAGAATATCCGCTTAATAAGACAATTAGAATTTCGGGCCGACAATACCAGGTAATCGGAGTGCTGGAAAAAAAAGGTAGTATCTTTGGTCAATCACTGGATAACTTCGTCCTTATCCCCTATACCACTGCTATTGCTGTTTATGGAGGCGATAGAAATATCGATATCCAGGTAAAGGCCCCGGCCATGGATTTTATTGAGTCGGCAATCGATGAGATCACAGGCGTTATGCGGGTGATTCGAAAGGTTGCACCGGGATCGGAAAACGACTTTGAAATTGAAACCAACGATTCACTGGCCGGTACTTTCGACCAGTTTACCTTTATCCTTTATGCTGTTGGATTTATTATTGGGGGCATTACCCTCTTTGGGGCAGGTATTGGGGTGATGAATATCATGCTTGTATCAGTGACTGAGCGGACTCGTGAAATCGGGCTTCGTAAAGCCGTCGGGGCTACCAAGAAAGCGATTGTTTCCCAATTTCTGATGGAGGCCGTTTTCATATGCCAGCTCGGAGGTGTGATCGGGATGGCGCTGGGAATCATGGCTGGTAATGGAATGGCCATTTGGATTGAAACGGATCCTGTAATACCTATATGGGCGGTTACCATGGGTTTTTTCGGCATGTTTGTGATAGGCCTCGTCTTCGGTGTCTATCCCGCATACAAAGCCGCTCAGCTTGATCCCATCGAAAGCCTTCGTTATGAGTGATGAGTAAACGCAGGACATTTTGATGATGTACCCGAATAGTGGATGAAAATTAAGGTGTATATATAAAGCCATGTCATGCTGCCCCCCGACAGCATTCGGGACTGGCTTATTTCAGCATTTTTCGCAACCTGACCTAAGTGCAGTTCGGCTTTTTGGCATTAGATCCGCGGAGGCAGGAAGCTTATCCTTATCTGATTTCCAATTTGCTTTCTCTGAATCGAAGAGTACCTTTGGGACCAATGAAGAATAATCAACATATACTAATTATCGGCTATGTGTGGCCGGAGCCCGATTCGTCTGCAGCGGGCAGGCGTATGATGCAACTGATTTCTCTTTTTCAGCTGGCAGGGTGGAACGTCACCTTTGCCAGCGCCTCCGCAGAAACTGAACACATGATTGATCTCTCGGATAGGGGTATAGAGACAGCGGATATTGAAATCAACAGCTCCCGCTTCGATGAATTTATCAGAGACTTGCAGCCATCTGTTGTTATGTTTGATCGATTTGTAATCGAAGAACAATTCGGATGGCGGGTTGCTGAGCATTGTCCCGATGCGGTTCGGTTGTTGGATACAGAAGATTTACACTGCCTTCGTAAAGCCCGTCATATGGCAGTCAAAGAAGGCAGAGATTTTAAAATGGCTGACCTCCTGGCCACAAATATTGCCAAACGGGAAATTGCCAGTATCCTGCGGTGCGATTTGTCGCTGATTATTTCAGAATTCGAAATGCACCTGCTACAAGAAGTTTTCGGTATAGAATCCCGGCATCTGCATTATCTCCCATTTTTACTGGATAGCATTGAGGAGGATAAAATTCGGCATTGGAACACTTTTGAATCAAGGCATCATTTTGTGATGATTGGAAATTTTCGGCATGCCCCCAACTGGGATGCTGTGCTATATATGAAAAACGATATTTGGCCTCGAATACGCCGGAAATTACCAAAAACGCAATTACATATTTATGGCGCTTACCCATCCCGGAAAGTAAAAGAGTTGCATTCCCCGAAAGACGGGTTCTTAATACAGGGGCGGGCAGAGGAGGCCAGGACGGTGGTCGGAAACGCCCGGCTTTGTTTGGCTCCGTTGCGTTTTGGTGCAGGACTTAAAGGCAAACTGGTTGAGGCTATGCAATGCGGTACCCCGAGCGTTACCACTGGTATTGGTGCGGAAGGTATAAACGGAACGATCGCTTGGAGCGGAAAGATTGCCGACGAAGCTGCCAAAATTTCCGAAGCTGCAGTTAAACTTTATTCCGAAAAATCAGTTTGGGAGTCGGCTCAAAAGCGAGGGATTCGAATCATCAATGAACGTTTTGCAAAAGCTGGCTTCGAAGCTACATTGATCACCCAAATTGAACAGCTTCAGGCTCATTTGGAAGCCCACAGGTTACAAAATTTTACCGGACGAATGCTGATGCATCATACCATGGCCAGCACAAAATATATGTCCCGGTGGATTGAAGCTAAAAACAGCTGATTTGTTGATTCCATTGAAGAATTAGCCCATATTTATACCAAAAGTTAAGAGAATGGACTGTATGTTATGTCCTTATATTTCCTTATAATTAATACAGGTTATAGCTGCATATCTAACAATTGCTAAGATTATGGATGAAGAGATAATTGAAAACTTAAATGAGCGTTTGGACAACGCACTTGATCGTGGCCGAAGGATCGTCGAAGATGAAGAATTGGCTGAAAAGATTGATGAACTGAGGCAAAAAGCTCAAGTGTTGATTCGCAAGCACCCTGTTAAAAGTGTAGCGGGCGGGTTACTTGTCGGCTATATCCTGGGAAAGTTGTTGAGTTCAGAAGACTGATATTATGGAAGATAGAAAAGATCAGCTGGGGAAACGACTTCGAACAATTTCAGCTGATCTAAAACTGTATTTTGAAAAACGTATTGAGCTGACGATGCTTAATATGGGTGAATATGTTTCCGCCTGGATGGCGGCATCCATACAGCGTTCCGTCGGTGCCTTCCTGTTGCTAGGGGGATTATGTTTTTTGCTTATTGCGTTGGCTATTTATCTTGGCGAAATATTGAATAACGATAGTTTGGGGTTTGTCTTGGTTTCATTGCCCTTGTTAATAGCAGGGGGATTATTCCTTTATCTCAGGCCAAAGGGATTATTTGAACAATTACAACAGCGTTTTGAAAGTGAGGTTATCAAAGCTATAAACCAAGACGGTCGGATAAAACATAAGAAAATAGAGTCGGCAGAATCGGCGAAGAATAGTAATTAATATTATGGCGAAAGATCATATAGACGAGCTAGAAAAAAAGAAACAGGAGCTGGAAGAAGAATTACATCAAATTCAACGTGAGCTTGATAACTCATTAGACCAGGTTCGCACCGATATGGGCAAAAGCCTGGATCCGAAAGAGATGATCCGTAAATATCCAATTCCCATTGTCGGTGCTTCTGTTTTGGTTGGTTTTTTAATTGGGCATAAAGGCAAGCCGGGCAATATGAAATCTTCCGCGGGCGAATTAAGCAGTGCGCTTTTTGCGGAACTTAAAAAACTGGCTACCAAAAAAGCGATTTCGTTTGCAACAGACTATGTCGAGGAGATGCTGGAAGAAAAGGCTGACGAACATTTATCCACTAAAAACGGGCAAGCCGAGAAATAAGGCTATTCTTTTGTTTTTTTAACGTAAAAAAGTAATTACTGTAACTATTTATATCATAGTTCGTGTAAAAGCACGAATTACTAATCAAAAATAAATCAACTATAGACCATGCGTAAAGGGATTCTGTTACTCTTCGTTGGAGTGTTGATGACGCTTACCGCGCAAGCACAAAATCAAGACACCTTAAAAATATCACTTCAAAAAGCCATTGATACAGCGCTGGAAAATAATTACCAGTTAAAACAGGCCGAAAATAATTTAGATTTGGCTGAAAAAGGGATTGTAAGTGAATATGCGGACTTTTTGCCTTCGATATCAGGACGACTGAGCGGGGGAAGCACCAAAGGGCAGCAGCCGGTCCGTCAAGGGAATACACAGATATTTCAAGATAATATAACAAACGGTTTTAATGGTAATTTGGGGGCTGATCTGCCGATATTTAACGGATTTGAAAATATTCTCAGCCTGAGAATAAGTCAGAATGATAAATTATCGTCTGAACAGAAGCTACAGCGAGCTAAGGAAAATGTGATATTCAATACCGCTTCAAATTTTTTACAGGTATTGTTAGACCAACAGTTATTGGAAATTGCTAATGAGAATCTTTCCTCTTCCATGAAGCAACTTGAGCAGGTCAAAGCCCAGGTTGATGTTGGTTCCCGTCCAACGGTTGACCTCTATAATCAACAATCTACTGTTGCCAGTAATGAGTTAACCGTTACCCAGCGAGAAAATAATTTGAAACTGGCCAAGTTGGCTCTTGTACGGCAGTTGCAGATCGATCCACTGGGCAATTATGAATTCATTACTCCCAATATTGCAATGGATAGCACATCATTGTCGAACATGGGGAGTTATTCATTAGACAGATTAATAGATCAGGCCTTGTCTAGTCGCTCAGATTTAAAAAGCGACATGACTGATTTGAAAACGCTTGAATACCAATTGAAGCAGGCTAAATATAATTTGCTACCAAGTTTGAGTGCTAGTGCATCCATTAGTTCCAGTTATAGTGATCAGTATTTTGGCGGTGGAATAAGTTTTCATGACCAGTTTTATGATCAACAGGTTACCAAGCAAATTGGATTTACTTTGAATGTCCCCATTTTTAGCAATTGGAACCGCATGTACCAAATTCAAAGTGCCAAGATTAATTTAAAAAATGCAGAGCTCGGGCTGGAAAATAGCAAGCTGCAGGTGGTTCAGGAAGTTACACAGGCGTATAATGACTATATATCCTATCAGAAAGAACTCGAATCTACTCAAAAAGCATTAAAAGCAGCAGAACGTTCGTATGAGACACAAAAGCAGCGTTATGAGGTAGGTGCAGGAACCTTGATTGAATTGAGCCAGGCCAATGCCCAGTATGTACAGGCAAAATCTGATCACGCTCGGGCCGTATATAATTTGATTTTCCAAAGCAAACTTCTTGATTATTACATTGGCAAGCTGAATAAAAATATACAACTTCAATAAACGTCATTATTAAGAGGGTTTCTCATGACAAGGAAGAAAAAATCACCAACAAAAAAGCTGCTTATTTTCGGCATCGCATTAATTGTGGTATTTGGGATTGGTGCAGTATTGGCAAAATCACTGGGATGGATTGGCGGAGGAGATTCCGGCAAGGAGGTGGAAACAGCTAAGGCGAAACTGAAGACGATAACTCAGCAAGTTTCGGCCTCAGGTAAAATGCAGCCTGAAGTAGAAGTGATATTGCGGCCCGAAGTTTCCGGTGAGATTACCGAACTGCCCATTAAAGAAGGCGATTACGTGAAAGAAGGAGATCTTCTGGTTCGTATTAAACCCGATATTTACCAGGCGAAGATAAATGAGACAAATGCGGCTCTGCTTACGCAAAAAGCCCGCATGGAACAAGCTAAAGCCAATTTGTTGGATGCCGAATCTGTCTATAACCAAAATAAAAAGCTTTACGACAGGGATGCTATTTCGGAAGCCGAGTTTGTACAGTCGAAATCCAACTATGAGGCTCAAAAAGCCAATTACAAGGCGGCCAAATACCAGGTGCAAAGTACCGAAGCCCAGCTGGATCAGGCTAAAGAAGAGTTGGAAAAGACGATTATCCGTTCGCCGCGCGACGGTACAGTGAGCAAACTGTCCGTTGAGTTGGGCGAACGTGTACTTGGCAATACCCAGTCGATCGGTACGGAATTACTGCGGATAGCTAAGATGGATCAGATGGAGGTCCAGGTTCAGGTTAATGAAAATGACATTGTGAACGTCTCGGTGGGCGATACTTCTAACATTGAGGTCGATGCTTACCCTGAGCGGGTTTTTAAAGGAGTGGTTACTGAGATTGCCAATTCCGCTGAGATAACCGGCGAAGGAACCAATGAGCAGGTTACTGATTATGAGGTTAAAATAAGGGTTACAACTCCTCATAACCTTGATATGGCGGGTAGCCAGCAAATGGTTCAGCGTGCTACACAGGAAGTGCCTGAAGGCAATTTTGTACCCTCGTTCAAGCCAGGAATGTCAGCTACAGTGGATATTCAGACGGAAACTGCTCACAACGTCGTTTCTGTGCCCATACAGGCTGTGACCGTCAGGGATTTTGCCAAGGATAAAAAAGAAGATAACAATGGAAATACTGAACAAGCTGACAGTGCATCGGTAGACGAAGATTTGGTCATCCCTAAAGAGGATTTGCGAAAGGTAGTTTTCGTGGTAGAGGATGGTATAGCTCATCGACGTGAAGTTAAGACCGGAATAAGTGATAACACACATATTCAGATTTTGTCAGGCATTAAAGCCGGCGATGAAATTGTAGTAGGCAGCTATCGAGTGTTATCTAAAGAACTATCCGATGGTGACAAGGTGAACGTTGATAACAGTAAGTTTAACCGACTAGCAATGAGTGAGTAGGTCAATCCATGGCAAAACCAATAATCCAGATCAAAGACCTTAAGAAAATCTACAAGATGGGAATGCAGGAGGTACGGGCGTTGAACGGCGTTTCCTTTAATGTAGAGGAAAACGAGTATATTGCCATCATGGGCCCATCGGGTTCCGGGAAATCAACAATGATGAACCTTATCGGTTGCCTGGATACCCCCACTTCGGGAACCTATATCCTGAATGGGCAAGATGTGAGTCAATTAGAGGATGCCGAGCTTGCAGAAGTTCGCAACAGGGAGATCGGCTTTGTTTTTCAAACATTTAATTTGTTACCTCGTACCGATTGCTTGTCCAATGTTGAGTTACCCTTGATCTATTCCGGTATAAAGACCACCGAGCGGCACAGACGAGCCACTGAAACGTTGCAACGCGTGGGTTTGGGTGATCGCATCGACCATAAGCCCAATGAGCTATCGGGGGGACAGCGTCAGCGTGTGGCGATAGCGCGCGCATTAGTTAATAACCCTTCCATTGTGTTGGCAGACGAGCCAACCGGGAACCTGGATACCAAGACCGGGGAAGAGATCATGATGCTTTTTGAGGAATTGTACCGTATGGGCAACACAATTTTGGTCGTAACGCATGAAAATGACATTGCAAAGCATGCCCGTCGTATTATCCGGTTGCGCGATGGTATTATTGAAAGTGATACTCAAGTCGACAAACCGGTATTGGAAAATGCCGATGTGTCGGTACGGGCCGATATAGCCTGAGAGAAAATGTCGGTAATTTAATGCTGAGATAAGTACCTGATTTCGGATTAAAGGGGAGTACCTCAAAGCGGAACCCCGTTTTTATAGCCTGGTTAAAAATCAGGCTTTTTTATTTTCTTCGGATTATACAATATTGTGTTGTACAATGAGCGTAATGAATTAAAAAACAAGAGACTGCGAGATTAGGCTATGAAAATACTATACATCTTTCCACATCCCGATGACGAATCTTTTGGCCCTGCTCCGGCTATAGCAGCACAACGGAGGCAGGGACATGAAGTTTATCTTTTTACGCTGACCAAAGGGGAAGCAACCAAGCAGCGCTTTCGTCTGGGGGTCACTAAAAGAGAGATGGCGGAAATACGCTACAACGAAATGCAATGTGTCGAAAAAGTACTGGATTTAAATGGAATGACCGTATTTGACCTGCCTGACAGTGGTCTTAAGGAGATGGATCCCGCCGATATCGAAGAGGTCATACACAAGCAGATTGAGAAGATTAAGCCCGACGTAGTGGTAACCTACGCCGTACACGGAGTTAGCGGCTTTGAGGATCATTTGGTGAGCCATGCGGCAGTCAAAAGCGTATATTGCAATATGAAGAAGAGGGAAAGGAAAGATTATCCCAAACGACTGGCCTTTTTTACCCACTTTAGTGAAAGTGAGAGTGACGGGAAGTTTAACCTAAAGTCTTCTAAGATGGATGACATTGATTGCTGGGTGAAGGCGAATGATGACGATTATAAAAAATTTAAAAAGGCCTTGGACTGCTATAAAACTTACCAGCAAGTCATAGAGGAAAGTAATGTTAAGGAAGAGGTAGGCATGCGGGTTCCTTTCGAAATTTTCCAGGAGGATTTTGACCCACCCTTGGAAGATCTGGCTGATGAGTTGGATTAAGTTTATTAGCGTTTTGATTATATGCTCTAAACTTGCTAATTATATCAAAAATTCTCATCAATCTGTCAGTAATTTCCGATGACTGAATCATCATACCCACTTTGGTTTAAGGGCACCGCCATATTGCTGGGGGTCTTTTTATTTTTTTTGCTGCTTTCATACGGAAAATTCATTCTTATGCCGCTAGCCATATCTGCTCTCATTGCTATGCTATTGGAGCCTGTCAGTCGATGGTTCGGGCGTTTTAAGATCAAACGGGCGGTAGCTATCCTTATCAGCATGTTTGGGTTGACCTTAATTCTGGGTGGAATAATTTCGCTGTTATCTATTCAACTCGTGCAATTTGTCAACCATCTGCCGGAAGCCAATGAGAAAATTCAGCAAGTAAGCAGTAACATTATCCACTTTTTTGAGATAAAGTTTAACTTGTCACCCAACCGGCAAGTACAGTTTTTACAGCAGGGGCTGACGACCGCTGTGAATAAAAGCGGTGAGTATGTTACTTCAGCCTTAAGTGCAACGACCAGTGTTTTTACAACGCTTAGTATCTTGCCTTTTTTTGTGTTCTTCATGATGTATTACAAAGATCGGTATCGGATTTTTTTGCATAATGCTTTGTCCGAAAGGAATAAGTCGATTGACAATGTGATTGACAGTATTCAGGCCATTACCCAAAATTATATCATCGGGGTAATAACGGTAATTTCTATTCTGGCCGTTTTGGATACCATAGGCTTATGGCTGGTAGGCATTGATCATGCCGTCTTTTTTGGGGTTTTTGCGGCCATTTTGGCTATTATCCCTTACATTGGCGTTATAATCGGCAGTTTACCGGCTATCCTCTTTTCACTTTTATTTACGAACTCCTTATGGAATCCGGTAGCCGTGATGGCTGTCTTTTTTATTGTTCAGCTTCTTGAAGGCAATCTCATTACCCCTAATATCGTCGGTTCCCGTGTAA
>JASFMR010000040.1:0-31177 GCA_050117475.1 Balneolaceae bacterium
CCCTTACAATCAGGGCATCGGCTGTATCCCCGGTAGCGGGAATAAAAGACGCGCATGTGAACTTTGTATGATTGGCTCTTCACTTCCTTAAAGAAAGGACGTATGCCGATGTATTCATCTTTCCCCTCCCAAAGAATTTCTTTCACCTCCTCGCTGAGGTCCTCGTACGGTGTATCAATAGGAAGGCTATAGCGTGCCGAAACCTTAATCAAGTCTCGCAGATGGCGACTGAATTTCTGTCCCGAATACGGTGCGATTGCTCCATCTCGGATGGTCTTCTCGGTATCAGGAATTACTAGGTTTTCGTCAATTCCGGCTACCCGCCCAAATCCTTCGCAAGTGTCACAGGCCCCAAAGGGATTGTTAAAAGAAAACATCTGCGGTTTAGGCTCGGTAAACTCCATGCCATCCATTTCAAAGCGTTCGCTAAACTTCAGTTCCTCACCGTTCCGTATTTTAATTGAACAGCGCCCGTTGCCCTCCTGGAAAGCTGTTTCCAATGATCCTGCAATACGTGTCCGGGTTTCCTCGTCAGCTCTGAGTATCAGGCGATCGACCAGTACCCGATAGTCTTCGGCATCAATTTCTTTCGGGTCAACCTCTTCTGTTGTAATATCCAAAACCTGTTCGTCTTCTAAGTGAAGCAGGCGTGGATAACCCTTCTCGCGGAGAACACGCAGCTCATCTTCCAGGTTTGTATCCTCATGGTGAGGAATGGAGAACAGCACATAAAATTTGGTCTCTTCTTCAAAGTTTTTGTGAAGGTCCTCAATGACTGTTTTAGTGCTGTCCTTTTTAACTTTCCTTCCCGATTTCGGGGAAATGGTATGCCCGATGCGGGCAAACAGCAGTCTCATGTAATCATAAATTTCCGTAGTCGTTCCGACCGTAGATCGGGGGTTGGTAGAGGTCGTCTTTTGCTGGATGGCCATAGCGGGAGAAATACCCTGCATATAATCAACATCCGGCTTATCCATACGTTCCAGGAACTGGCGAGCATAGCTGGATAGGCTTTCCACATACCTGCGCTGGCCCTCCGCATAAATAGTGTCGAAAGCAAGACTTGATTTACCGGAACCGGAGACGCCGGTAATGACCGTCATCTTGTTGCGTGGTATCTCGACATCTATATTTTTGAGGTTATGGACCCTGGCCCCTTTAACGATAATGGGACGATCTTTATCGGGTTTTTGTTCTTCTTTCTTGGAGATGGTCTTGGGCTGAGACATTCAGTAAAACTTTACGTTTGTATAAACGGGTAAAGGTACGAATTTTATATAAGAAAGTGAGGTTTTATCCTCTTAAAAACATTCATCATTAACGTGCTTAAGATGTTATGCGTTCAACTTTAAACGAAATGGAGAGGTGAGGGGCATGAATGACATTCCAAACATCCGTAGACTGGTCACAGAAACACTGCTTATGTACATTGCCCTTCCGTTGATGTGTTACTTGGATTGGTTGCCCATCCCCAAAATTTTAGCTCTTTTGCTGGTTACCGCTTATTGCGGCTATCGGCTTTGGCAGGATCCGGCTAATGCCAGGGTATTACTCGGCCGGCCGAAGGAGCGGCAGATCAGTAAAAGTATCTTATTGCGTTCATTGGCAGTGACTGTCATCCTGATAGCACTTATCGGGATTATCCAGCCGACACAGTTTTTCTCCCTTATAAAACAGCGTCCTGTTTTGTGGATAGTTGTGATGGTATTATACCCTATCTTGTCAGCCTTACCGCAGGAGTTTATTTATCGTACTTATTTTTTTCATCAATACGCTGAGTTGATATCCCTAAAATATGGTACTGTGATTGTCAGTGCTTTGGCATTTTCTTTTATGCATATCGTTTATGATAACTGGTGGGCGGTCATTTTAAGTTTTGGAGCGGGACTGATGTTGGGGATTACCTATGAACGAACGGAATCTCTTTTTTGGGTAACCGTAGAACACGCTATCTACGGATGGTTAATCTTTACGCTGGGCATGGGGAATTTTTTCTATGAGCCGTTCTTAAGATAGGGATATATTGTTTTATAAAATCCGATCCAAAATTCCGTCTCCGAAAGTCTATATTGCCTGTATCAAAATATTCATTTTAATCGGACAAGAATGAGTCTTGACGTATCGCCTTCGAAATTTCAACACTGGATTACCGAAACCGGAAAGGTAATAGCAGAGTGCTACCGGGAATGCCCTGATGGTAAAGTATTTGCGGGAAAAACACCGGTTGAAGTTCAGAATCTTTTAAAAGAATCTCTGCCTTCCGGGCCAGAGGATATTGGAGCATTACTGGATGAAGTGGGAGAAAAAGTCTTGAATACTATTACCAATAATGTGGGGCCTCGTTATTTTGGGTATATCACGGGCGGGGGAAACCAGGTGGCCGTTTTAGCCGAAATGATTAAGGCCTCATTAAATCAGAATAATTTGAAATGGCATTCTTCACCCGTAAGCACTGAAATGGAATGTCTGGTAATGCGATGGGTGGCAGAGTTTGTCGGGTATCCTACAACGAGTGCCGGAGTATTGCTGAGCGGCGGATCGGTTGCCAATTTTAATTGTCTGGCTGTGGCGCGGAAGATTAAGGCACCTATAGACGTTTCCGGGGAAGGGCTTTACGGCACAAAGCCCATGACTGTTTATGTATCCGAGGAAGGCCACTCCAGTTTCGATAAAGCCATGGATATGCTGGGGCTGGGGAAAACCTACCTACGCAAAATTCCGGTGGATGATGAGATGCGTATTGATATTGTTCAACTTCAAAATAAGATTCAGTCGGACAAAAAATCGGGTATGCACCCGATATGCGCTATTGGGGTCGCGGGGACTACAAACACCGGGGCCGTCGATGATTTGGAAACATTAGCAGATATTTGCAATAAATACGGACTCTGGTATCATGTAGATGCCGCATATGGTGGCCCCGCTGCTGGAATAGCGAGGGTATCCCATTTATTCCAAGGCATTGAACGGGCGGATTCACTGGTTGTGAATCCCCATAAGTGGTTGTACGTACCCTTTGAAGCGGGTGGTGTGCTGGTCAAGGATCCGGAGCATCTCCGCGCCACGTTCAGCACGATCCCGGATTACCTGAAGTCCGATGAACATGGAAACGGGCGCACCGACCTGATGGAGTATAATTTGCCTCTTACCAAGGAGTTTAAAGCTCTAAAAGTTTGGATGACCATCAAGGCGTATGGAGCCGACCGTTTGCGAAAAGAAATTGCAGCCGATATTGGGAAAGCGCAATACTTGGTGCAGTTAGTCGAGGCACATCCGGATTTGGAGCTTATGGCCCCGGCACCATTGTCAATTGTTTGCTTTCGCTATAATCCGGGAATTGCCAATTCGGATGAATTGGATGCTCTTAATGACCAGCTAATCAGGGATATAGAGCAGGACGGACGTGTTTTTCTAACAGGCACAAAAATCAAGGGGCGGACCGCTCTCAGGGCCTGTTTTATTAACCATCGAACCGAAAAGCAGGATATCGATTATTTAATAGAGATTGTTAATCAGCTCGGTCGGTTTTGTCAAAGGAATCGTAATCCCCAATGATTGCCTTTACCTTATCATGCAGTTTTTCATAATGAGCCCCCCGCCAGTACACTTGCCTGCAGTCGGCACACTGGAAGAATCGTGATTGCCAGAGTTTTACTTTTGGCGGGACTTTGTTTTCGACCTCTGAGAGGGAGACTTCTGACAATAACCCATTGCACTTTACGCAGCGAGAAAATGGTTTTGCCTTTTCTTTGATTTTAAATCGCTGGAGAAGCTCATTTATTTGTTGTTCGGGATCCTGATTTCGGACCCAATAACCAAACTGGGTGTGGCCGTTTTTTAGCAAATCCAGATCCCGCGTAAGGATCATTCGGTGTTCCTTGTTCGACCACTCGATAATATGGTGGTCGTTCCAGGAAGGGTCAAAGTATGTGTCAAATCCCAGCAACCGCAGGGTCTTAGCCAGCTTGCCCAAGTGTACATCTGCCACAAAACAAGAGGGCTGAAGATAAATAGGGTCAATATCTTCCGTTACCTGTACCCATTCAATCGGGTAAGCCGAGATGATGTCACCGGGTTGTACATTGTAATCCAATGATATGGCTTTGTCATTGGCGGTTAAACGAAAAATTGCTGTATGAGGAATTCCATGAGCTTCAACCAGGTCTTTGACCGAGGGATTCAGTTCGAAACTCATGGTTAATGAATTCCCGGGATGGGTCAAAAAATCACCTAAAGATCCCTTAGCAATTAAAGTTGCTTTTTGGGCTGTTGATTTCTTCATTTGTTCTAACAGGCTTTTTTAGTATTCTAAGCAACAAATGAGGTTTTACAAAGTTTAGGTGCATCTGTTTCCGTAAAATCAATAATTTTAGTTACTTATGTAGCAAATATAAGAATAGGATCGTTTTTGAGAATAGGGTAAATTTCATTACCTTTTTTAAATGTTTTTACGAAGTATATTGGCACTTAATTTGTAATAAATCATCTACTTATAACCAAAGCAACAGTTTTGCAACTTTATGGATTTATTTGACAAGCTACAGGGCAGACCCAGTCCACTAGGTGAGTTCACCTCTGAAGGGTACGGGTACTACACCTATCCCAAACTTGAAGGACCGCTGGGACCTGTAATGAAATTTAACGGAGATGATGTCATTGTGTGGAGTATAAATGACTATTTAGGGGTTGGAAGTAATGAGGAAATAAAAAAGTATGACGCTGAAATTGCCCAGGATTACAGCCTGAGTAGCCCGATGGGAGCCCGGTTGATGACGGGGAACACCTCGGAGCATGAAAAGCTGGAAGAAGAACTGGCTGATTTTGTACATAAGCCTGATGCGTTGCTGCTTAATTATGGATATCAAGGCATCATGAGTGTTATTCATGCGCTGGTTGACCGAAATGATTTTTTAATTTACGATGAATTGAGCCATGCTTGTATTGTAGATGGAAAACAGCTGGCAATGGCCGAAAAATATGTGTTCAAACATAACGATATCGAGAGCTTCGAGAAGCAGTTGGAGCGGGCTCATCGTAATAGAAAAGACAACTCTTCTATCCTTGTTGTAACTGAGGGTGCTTTTGGTATGACCGGGGATCTTGGAATACTTGAAGAGATGATTGCACTCAAAGAAAAATATCCTTTCCGCCTTTTGGTTGACGATGCCCATGGCGTGGGTACGATGGGTAAAGACGGATCAGGAACTGGTACTCATCTTGGATGCCACGACGGAATTGATCTTTACTTTGGAACTTTTGCCAAAGCTTTTGCCCTGATAGGTGCTTTTGTGGCTACTGAGCCTCGTGTTGTCGAGTTTTTAAAAGCAAATGTCCGCAGTCAGATTTTTGCCAAGTCTGTTCCCATGCCGATCGTGAAATCAGCTCGAAAGCGGCTGGAGCTAATCCGCAACCATCCCGAATGGAGAGAAAAGCTATGGGAGAATACCAACATGCTCCGTAATGGCCTCCGGGATATGGGATACAACGTGTTGCCCGCAGAATGCCCGGTGACGCCGGTATTAACCCGGGGCAGTACGGATCTCTGCCAACTGATAATGCGCAAATTGCGTGAAGAACACGGTGTTTTTGTTAGTGGGGTGGCATACCCGGTGGTACCTAAAGGAACGGTACTGATTCGACTTATTCCAACCGCTGCGCATTCGAAAGAACATATCCAAAAAACACTCGAGGGCTTTGAAGCTATCAAAGATGTTGTTTTTGCCGAAGCGGAGAAACAAAAGCGAATGACGGCCTAGTTAATTAATACTTGAAAAAAAGCCCCGATTTTGAAGATCGGGGCTTTTTTTATGGAAGTATTTTAAGTAGAGCCAAGCTCTTTTAAAAGGCTTATGAAAAAAGCTTCTTAATCAAACCGATGACTGTGGATTTTTCATCTTGCTTGGTATCTCCTTTTCGTCCACCGCTTAGTTTATCATAACTGGGACGCGGCAGGTGCATTTCATTATCTCCACGCTTCTTTTTACCTCTTCCATTACGACTGGCTTTTTTGCTACGGCCTCTTTTGGGCTTTTTCTTGGACGATTTCTTGCCCGATCGTTTCTTTTTCTTTCGTTGTGTAAGCTTTTGTTGAATCTTTTTGGGCAGTTGAATTTCTTTGGGGGCTTGCCCCAAGGCATTCTCCAGTTTGTTGATATCGCTTCTGTCCTGTTTGGAAACCAGGGAGACGATTCGGGATGCCTTACCATGCCCGACTAAGCTGGCCCGATATCGATACTCGTCCGGATCGTTTGGTACATCATAATTGATTACTTGCGTGACACGTTCAAGATCGAGTTGAGAAGCCGGAATGTCAGCGACGAGCAGGTATTGGACATCCCCATTTGTAAAATTCGCAAAACGCTGAGCCCGCTTTTCATCGGAAAGCTTGCCATGCAAGCTTGTGACTTTCAGGTTATGTTTTCTAAAGATGCGGTACAGGCGATCAGTTCCCCTTTTGGATGCTGTGAAGATTACACAGGTATCGGTAGGGGTATCCTCAATATGAGCCATAAGGGTAGAAATCTTCATCCGGTTAGGCACATAGATATATCCCTGGGTAAGTTTACTATCCAGCTTGGGAGGTTCACTTACGGCTTCAGGACCGACATTTTCAAACCCGATTACAGCGGGGTTTCCCAGGATGTCTTTAGCTAATTCTTTGACTTCATCTGTTAGCTCACTGGTGTATATCAAAACCTGGGGGTCAGTGATCACTCGTTTCTTGATGTTTTCGATCTTTGACAACAAGTTCAGTGATAGCATTTTATCCGCCGAGTCGATGACTAACAAGTCGATGTTTCGGAAGATAAATCGCTTGTTTTGCATGATATCCATCAAAGGTCCGGGGTTGGCTACAACAACTTCAACTCCACTTTGCAGAGCCTTGGACTGTTCTTCCTCATCCCCATCCATATCAATGGAAGCACATTCGATCTGTGCATGGTATCCCATCGCCCAAACCAATTCATCAATCTCTTTGGCTTCTTTGGGATTGGGAGTAAGCACTAAGACACTAGTTACTTCTTTGTCCTCTTTTCCGTTGATCATTTCAAGGGCCGGGACAATAAAAGAAGCATTTTTGTCTCCGCCTGTTGGTGCTTTAATCAGTGCATCGTTCCCGCTAAGTATTGCAGGGATCACCTGTTCTTGTAGTACAGTAAGTTCAGAATAGTGTATATCATTGAGCCCGCTCATTATTTCGGGGCTTAACGTCATTTCTTCAAACTTCAACGTTCTCTACCTTTCATTTAATTAACATTATGTTTCAAAACACATCGCTTCAAAAACAAACGATGTTCATCAGGTCGGAATATACAAAACCTAAGGTTTATGCTCATCTGATTTCAAAGAAGGTTGAAAATCTTTACAAAATCGTTTTGCAATACCAAGTTTATTCCTCGTCACCTTTATATAAACGCATGAGAGTAGTAATATTGTTGCCAGGCCAAGGAGTCCCAATAGCCCGGCTTCGGGCCCAAAAGCACCGCCGGTCCATAAATCGCTGCCCGCTTGTTGAATACGAAAGACCGAAGTCTGAAAGTTCATACCGCTGACCGGGAATCCGCAAACACCGGCCTGTACAAAATTCCAGCTAAAATGCAGCCCCACGGAAAGCCCCAGGCTGCCTGTTAAAACAAAAGGGATGGCCAGGACTATTCCCGCTATTATGATATTAATTGTCGATATAGCCGAAGCATTGGGATTGAGTAAGTGCAATGAACCAAAGAGCACGGAAGAAGTCGATACTGCAATGATTACGGTCCCCCTTTTTCCCAGCTGTGGATAGTTCAGCCCCTCGGATAAATTCAACACCTGGTAACCTCTTGAAAACAGTTCCTCGTGAAACCCGACCAACAGCATAGCAGCTAAAGAGATGGACAGTGTCCATCCAAAAGAATGATATGTCGCTGTTTGCCATCCGTAACCGATGATAGAAACCCATCCAAAATACCATTCCACCAAAAAAATGGTACCCATGGCTAACGTCCCAATGAGTATCCCCACTAAAAAATCATTGCTCCAGGTTTGATCAAAGTTAAGACCAAAATCAAAAAATGAGCGTTTATCCAATAGCCGGGCAGCCAGCCATATACTGGCGACAAATCCCACGAAACTGGCCAATGCATTTGCCAGAGCAAGTGAACTTCCCCAGAAAAAATGGATCGCTGTATAAGCCAGTCCGGTGATAAGAAACAACAGGATAAACTGAATCAGAAGTCGCCAACCGGCTCTCAGGCGTTGTTCATCTTTATTTATGAAGATATTCATATCATAAGAAACATTAGACGTTCTGAAACGGTTACATTATTATAAGAACTAAAAAAGCGCTGCAATCTACATGAAAAAGCCGAAAAATCTAAAGAATAGCTATTATGAGTGATCGATTTGTATTAAAGTCCTCCAAAGGGCAGGTTGAACAATTATTCGAAGTATCTACTGAAAGGGACGATTTTTTCGAATCCGAATTTAATATTACGCCGGGATCACTGATACCTGTTGTTTACAAGGAAGCAGGTGGGCGAAAGGTTTATAACTTCAAGTGGGGATTAATACCTCCTGATGCAACCGATGAAACCGTCGGGACCGATAATTTTGAGTTTCCCGTCGAGGCTTTGAAAGAGGATGGGTGGCTGGCGGAATGTTTTCGGCATCGCCGGTGCCTTATACCCGCTAACGGTTTTTATAAGTGGAAGACCACCAAAAAGAAGAGCACTCCCTTTTATATTCGCCTGTTATCAAATGATCTGATGGCTTTTGCGGGAATATATTCAGTCTGGAAATCTACTTCCGGCAGAGATGTGTATTCCTGTGCGATGCTCACCGTTGAAGCCAATGCATTAGTTCAACCTGTAGATGAGCGCATGCCATTGATGTTGCGCCCGGAACATTACGATGCCTGGCTGTCCGGTGAAGAGATGGAGTTAGCTGCAATAAAGCAATTTCTCAGTGCTTATTCTATGACAGAAATGGCCGTTAATCGAGTGTCAGAGGATGTCAATGATCCCGAGAACAACAGTGCGGAACTGATTCAGCCTATCCCGAAATAGGATTGCAGGTTAAATAGATTTAGGTGATAATTGATCTTTGCATCATTGGGTAGGAAAATCCGTGATGCGTAATTCGTAATGCCGGGTGTATTTTCCCGATACAGATTTTACGTATGACGCATAACCAATTATGAATGAGAGGATCATCATCTCCCATATCAGCCCGAATAATTTGCTAATTAGCTTTATCAGCGATCTGGGTAGATGCGCATAGTGGGGTATGCCAACTCGATATCATCATGTTCATGGAAAGTTGACAAGATATCCTCCCATAATTCCTGGGCAATGGTTCTTCTTTTCCTGGGATCTGAGAGATGCCGGATCGTCAGGCGAACGCCACTATCTTGCACGTCAGTATAGACGATGGGAGTTAGATAACGGTAATGGATGAGATAGGATTTTTTAGCTCTTCGCACTTGTTGCTCTGCACGTTCTACAAAATCTTTAAGGTGTGTGTTGGCAATTTCCTGCAATAATTTCTTGGCCTTCTTCCAGTCACTCTCAAAAGTTATGAGAACCTGTAGCTCATTCCAGATGAATTCGAAGTCGCTGGTATAGTTGGCAATTTCATTGGAGAAAATCTTATGGTTGGGTACATGTACCACGCGTCCTGTACTTTGATCCGCATGGATCCAGTTGCCAATTTCAAGTACAGTAAATTTAAAAAGGCGCATGTCAATGACATCCCCTTTTATGTCTCCCACTTGTATGCGGTCTCCCACATCAAAAGGTTTGCGCCAGAGAATGAATATCCATCCTGCAAAATCTGTTACGGGATCCTTCAGGGCAATGGCCAGTCCGGCAGAAAGCAGGCCCAAAAACGTAGCTACAGACTGAAGGCCTTCGAACCAGATACGCCCCACTATCAAAAAGCCCAGGAAAACCGAAATGTAGGTTAGGTTCTTGCGCCACTTATATTGTATTTTGGTTTCCGGGAGTTTCTTGTTAATGACACGAATTGCGATGAACCGGATCAGCCAAAGACAGAAAATGACGATGACCGATAAGATAAGCTGTCGAGTCAAATCCGGTGAGTTACGAATGTATTCTTGTATTTGGTTGGTAAATGTATTCAATGAACTACCTAATAATCGTTAAAATAAATTTTGTTAAACCCAGTTATATTATAACAAATAAGAAACCTTTATTAAGCAAGGGATTTCATTGGAAAGAAAGGGAATTTTGAATAACTTAACCGATCTGAATAATACTGGATCAAAGAAGGAATTATGCTTTATACAATCATACTCTCAATAATCGTAATCGTCTGTGTTTTATTAACGATTGTCGTGCTTTTGCAACCTGGTGAGGGCCAAGGCCTTGCCGGTGGATTAGCTGGTGGAATGGCCGGAGGAAATAGTTTGGGCGCCCGACGTACAGCGGACTTGCTTTCCAAGTCGACCTCTGTACTTGGAGGGGCTCTTTTGGTACTTTGTGTACTCGCAAACTTTACGATTGATACCGGGCAACCGACTGAAAGTGCCGTACAGCAAGCGGGCGTCGAACAACCCGTCAACGATATCAACAATCCGTCAGCGACCCCTTCTGCTGTACCTGAGTTACCTCAGAATAATCAAGGTAACAACGGCAATAACAATGGCGGTAACGACGGTGGATCTGATTCCGGCAACGGAGGAAACTAGGTTTCCGTCCATTTTATTCTAAAACTTTAGCCCGTTCCGATGTCTCGGGAACGGGCTTATTATTTTTAGCAAGCTCATACACTCTTGTCTATATCTTGAGTGTAATTTTTCTTGTTTCCATCCTGCAGCTATTTTGCTATTTCCCGATGCAGAATCGTGAAAAAATACTATCCAGAATATCCTCGGTTGTAATTTCGCCGGTAATGGTACCGAGATCTTTTAGGGCTGAACGCAGGTCAATCGAAAGGAAGTCGCCTGTCATTCCCCGGTCGAGGGTTTGCAATGCACTGTGGACATGCTTCTGAGCCTTTTCAAGCGCATCGCGATGGCGGCTCGAGGTAACAAGCAGGCTGGAAGAGTCGTAGTGTTTACTTTCAAGCGCACGCTGTTTCATCAGTTTTTTGAGCTCTTCAATCTTTTCGCCTTCCAGCGCAGAGATTTTAAGATCATAATCCAGCCGTTTGTCTTCGATATTTTTTGTAATATCATTTTTTGTACCAATCAGTAAGAAAGGGGTATTCCCGGCATTTTTTTGAAATCGAGCAATATCTTCACGTTCATCCACCGTGATTTGCTGCGATAGATCTTTCAGGTAGACAACTAAATCAGCTTCCTCAAAAGCTTTTTGGGATCGCTTGACCCCCTCCGCTTCGATAATGTCTTTGGTTTCACGTAGGCCGGCCGTATCGGTAAGTTTAAAACGCAGGCCCTCATAACTCCAGTCAACATCTATTGTGTCGCGGGTTGTACCGGCGATGTCGGTGACAATCGCCCGGTCTTTGCCAACCAGTGTATTCAGCAAGGTAGACTTTCCGGCGTTGGGCAGGCCGATGAATACAGTGCGCACCCCATGTTTTACCAGCCGACCGGTTTCATATGTGGCCAGCAATTTATTGATTTCAGAATCGAGCTCTTTTAAGAGACGCTTCAGTTCTTTTTTATTTGCAAACTCTACATCCTCCTCCACGAAATCGAGCTCCAGCTCTACCATTGCCGTGGCATCGATGATCTGCTGCCGGAATTGCCTGATGTGTTCGCCCAGGCGACCTTCAAGCTGTTGTTGGGCCGCGTCAATCGCTTTCTGGCTTTTGGCATGAATGAGATCTGCAACGGCTTCCGCCTGGCTGAGCTCCATCTTTCCATTTAGAAAAGCGCGCTGAGTAAATTCGCCGGGTTCCGCTGAACGAACGCCCAGGGCAAGTACTGTTTCCAACACATCCTGGGTTACTAAGACGCCTCCGTGACACGAAATCTCGATGGTTTCTTCGCCAGTATAGGATCTTGGGGAATGAAACAGCGTAACCAGCACTTCATCAACTAACTGATCCCGTTTATCCACTAATTTTCCGTAATGTACAGTATGAGAAGCTTGTTCGGTGAGATCTGTCCCTTCAAAAGCTTTATTGACTAATTTAATGGCGCCTTTCCCTGATACTCGGACCACAGCAATTCCCCCTTCCCCTATAGGGGTCGCTATAGCAGCAATGGGATCTTTCTGGATAACTTGGGAGATTTTGGGTTGGACCGTTTTTTCCTTTTTCATGATAGACAAAATATAAGATGTTTAGCGTCATATATCATGTATAAGCGGGAAGGTTATGTCAAATAAAAAAGGTGCATATCTACAAGACATGCACCCGAAAAAAATGAACTTAAAAGAAATGGTTATTCCACATCACCCATCAGCTTTTTGACGCCCGGGCTTACAAGCAGTGCAACGACACCACCGCCGCCCACCATCATGGCTACGCTCCAGAAAAGGCTGGAAGCTGGCAGGTTTTCAAGCTGTCCGGCAACTAAGCCGGCAAATAGGTTGCCGAGTGCAGCAGCTACAAACCAGATCCCCATCATTTGGCTTACCCGTCCTTTCGGCGCGAGCTTGGTCATGGACGAAAGTCCGACCGGTGACAAGCACAACTCTCCGCAAGTATGCAGGAAGTAGGTAACAACCAGCCAGGCGGGTGTTACCGGGTTCGCAGCAGTTGCGTTGGCGGCCCCCCAAGAGAGGACAAAAAAGCCGCCGGCCAGTCCTAAGAGACCCAATCCGAATTTGACAGGGATGGAAGGGTTGGAATTGCGTGATGCCAGCCAAGTCCAAAGCCATCCAAAGATGGGTGCAAAAATAACAATAAAAGTCGGGTTGATGAGCTGAAGGGTACTGGCGGGAACTTCGACACCCATAATTACGCGATCAGTCAGTTCCTTTGCAAACAAGTTCAGAGAAGAACCGGCTTGCTCAAACCCACTCCAGAACAGCGCTGCAAGAATGAACAACCAGAATATAACACCAAGCTTTTTCTTTTCATCTTTGGTATGACCGCCCATAAGGATGATGTATGCAAAGAACCCGATAGTGATAGCAACGGCGGCATAGCCGAGATATTCAGCTAGTGTGGCCAGTGCAATATGAAAGACACCCGCGCTGGCAAGAAAGCCGAAAAGGACAATAATAGCTGCAATCGCTGAGAGAGTGCTCCAGAAACGACGGCTTCGCCTGGCAAGCATTTCTTCATCCTCTTCGTCCAGGATTCCCGCATCACCGAGATACTTGCCACCGAATTTGTAGGAAATAAGTCCAAGCAACATTCCGAAACCGGCAAGGGAGAATCCCCAGTGCCAATTGTAGCCTTCCCCGAAAATTCCACAAAGAAATGGGCCCAGGATAGCCCCCAGGTTTATACCCATATAGAAGATGGAAAATCCGGCATCTCGACGGGCTCCGCCTTCGGGATACAGATCGCCGACCATGGAACTGACGTTCGGTTTTAAAAGGCCGGTCCCTATCACGATTAAAATCAGGCCGCCGTAAAAAGAGAGCAGGTTCGGAAGTCCGATCAACGGCCCGGCCATGGTAAAGTGCCCGGCAGCAATGATACAACCTCCGACGAAGACCGTTTTACGTTGTCCCCAAAGCTTGTCGGCGATCCATCCGCCCGGTAATGAGAGCACGTATACAAAAAAGGTGTAAAGCCCGTAAATAGCGGTGGCTTTAGCTACGTTGAATCCCAACCCGGGATTGTTTCCCATTGCCGTTGCTGTCATAAAGAGAACGAGCAGGGCACGCATACCATAATAACTGAAGCGTTCCCATAACTCGGTAAAAAATAGAGTAGCCAACCCACGGGGATGGCCAAAAAATTGTTTTTCTGAAGCGGCTGTCGCTTCGGCTTGTCCATTTGCCATTGATGATCCTTGCTTAATTCAACATATAATTTGAAAATTTTTTTCAGTACCGTCGTGCATGATAATTAAACCAACATAGCGAAGCAACTATTGTATTTTTGGTTTAAAGGCTGCCTGGGACAATCTGTATATCAGTACATAGCGTAAAACCTAAGTACCGATTCATCATGCTTGCGAGAAGTTGCAATTGTTTGCGCAAGTTTTTGCAGCCAGGGTAATACGCAATACGAATTATATTTATTACATTAACTAAAAATAAGAAGACCAAAGAAAATAGGATGATGAGTACTGAAACAGGCGTTGTTAAAAACATCAAAGCTCCAACCGGGAATCGGCTACAATGCAAAGGATGGCACCAAGAGGCAGCCATGCGCATGTTGATGAATAACCTTGATCCCGATGTTGCGGAGAAGCCGGAAGAGCTGATTGTTTATGGGGGCGGAGGAAAGGCGGCACGCAACTGGGAATGTTATCATACGATCATTGAAACGCTGAAACGCCTGGAAAACGATGAAACGCTGTTGATACAGAGTGGCAAGCCGGTGGGCGTCTTTAAAACGCATGAAGAGGCCCCGCGTGTACTTATCGCTAATGCCCACTTGGTACCCAAGTGGGCCAATTGGGACGAATTTCGGCGCCTCGACAAAATGGGACTCACCATGTATGGTCAGATGACAGCCGGTTCATGGATTTATATCGGCACACAGGGAATCCTGCAGGGTACTTACGAAACTTTTGCCGAATGTGCCCGGCAACATTTTGGCGGATCTCTGCAAGGTAAGTTGCTTGTAACAGCAGGGCTGGGCGGCATGGGCGGTGCTCAGCCACTGGCTGCAACGATGAATGGGGCTGCATTTATCGGCATTGAGGTGGATGAACATCGTATTGACCGGCGCGTGGAAACCGGCTACTGTGATGAGAAGTGTACGGATTTGGATGAGGCTCTCGAAAAAGCACTGAATGCTAAAGAAAAAGGAGAAGCGCTTTCTATTGGACTGTTGGGCAACGTGGCGGAAGTTTTGCCAGAAATGTTGGATAAAGGGATTATCCCGGATGTATTGACTGACCAGACCTCAGCTCACGATTTGCAGCTGGGGTACATTCCGGCCGGCATGTCGCTGGAAGAGGCGGCCGAAGAGCGGGAGTTGAATCCTCAAATGTACCAGGATGCCGTTCTGGATTCTATGGTGATCCACGTAAAAACGATGCTTAAGATGCAGGAAAAAGGAGCGGTTACTTTTGATTACGGTAATAACATTCGCGGCCAGGTGGCCGATCACAGGGGGATGGAAGAAGCCTTTGACTTCCCGGGATTTGTGCCTGCGTTTATCCGCCCGCTTTTCTGCAAGGGGTCCGGGCCGTTTCGCTGGGCAGCCCTGTCTGGCAATCCCAAAGATATTTATACGACGGATAAGGCTGTGTTAGAAACTTTTCCCGAGAAAGAAGCACTGAAACGATGGATACGAAAAGCCCAGGATCAGGTGCACTTCCAGGGACTGCCCTCACGTATCTGCTGGCTGGAATACGGTGAACGTGCCGAGATGGGTGCCAAATTCAACTGGCTCGTTAAAAAAGGCAAGGTGGATGCCCCGCTGGTTATTGGCCGGGATCACTTGGATACGGGCTCGGTGGCATCGCCCAACCGGGAGACCGAGGGTATGAAAGACGGCTCTGACGCCATAGCCGATTGGCCTTTGCTTAATGCGATGTTGAATACGGCCAGTGGAGCCAGCTGGGTATCGTTGCATCATGGTGGAGGCGTGGGGATCGGCTATTCCATTCACGCCGGCATGGTTTGTGTAGCTGACGGAACTGAAATGGCCGACCGCCGCCTGGAACGTGTACTCACCAACGACCCCGGAAGCGGGGTGATGCGTCACGCCGATGCCGGATACGAGGATGCCATCAAGACGGCTAAAGAACGCGGCGTAGATCTGCCCATGGTAGAATAAGCTCCAGTGATTGTAGGGAGGATCGCAGCCTTATTAATCCAGTGTTGCGATCCATTCTGCAATGGCGTTGTCGAGTTCTTTTTTCCCTTCCATGAAGGGGACATGGCCGCCCTCCCAGGTTCGAACCATAGCATGTGGGAAAAGCATATCCTTGTAATGTTCCGGACCGACGGAATAATCCCGTTTTCCGTAATACAAAAGGACCGGCATCGTCATTTCTGCGGTTAAAGGTTTGTAGTTTTTATAATAGTCACCTATGCCAAGAGCTCGTCGGCCAAACTCTTTATTCGGATTGGGGACTTCAGCCATCACAGAGTCCATGATTTCATAGTTTTGGGGATCGCCGTAATGGATTTTCCAGAATTCTCCTCGTTCTCTTAATTTACCAAAAAGCGGGATCAATCGATCCAGCGCATCTTTACTTTTATCAAGATACGGTTGCCGGGCATCTCCCTGAATGTCCAGGAAATCGAGCGAATAGTTGATCATGCCTTCGATACTTTCTTTTAAATTGATGGTAGACTCAACCAGCATCATGCCACGGATGGTATTCGGATACAGGCGGGCATGTTCCATTTGGAGCAATCCGCCGAAAGAGTGGCTGAAGGTTACCCACGCTTCAATACCCAGGGCCTTGCGTATTTCCTCAAAATCTTTGGCGATGCGTTCCGGAGAATAGTTTTCGTTTTGGGCCGACGCTGACCTGCCGGATCCCCGCTGATCCAGGTAAATCATTTTAAAATGTTTTTCGAGTACATCCCCATATAATTTCTCCATCCAATAGGAGCCGACGCCGGGACCACCATGTATATATAAGCAGGGTATTCCTTCTCCGCGCACCTCAACAAATAATTCGGTTCCGTCAGAGACCGTAATACGCATGGTGTCACTTTTTACGGCAAATTGGCTATAATCTTTTGCTATGGTCTGGAAGGCAAGGGTGAGGAAGAGAAAAAGCCCCGTATAAAAAGTTTTGTTGTGCATCCGATTATTAATGAGTTGTGGGTAGGATTGTAGCATCAATACGTAAAATAAAAAAAACAGTTGCCATAATTATTCGCTTGATCAGTGAAAGAAAAGCTTTGTAAAATTTTGGCCCTTAATGTTCTCTTTTTAACTGTAGAGAAAGGGATTGCATTCTGTTGTGAAAGGATTTGTTGACTTTATTTATCCGATTCTCGTTTTTATCGTTGTTTATTTCCCAATCCAAATCACATGAATCCTAATCGGTGAGATTGTATGAATCGACGTATCTTGTTACTAACCGTTTTTTGCTTTTCCCTGGCATATAGTGTTTTTGCCCAAACCTCGCTTCCAATTCCGCGTGATATTCAAGCTACCTATGATAAAGGGACCCGTTCGATGGATGGGGCCCCGGGCGAAAATTATTGGCAAAACCGGGCAGACTACAATATTGATATCAATTTTACGCCCGAAACCCGTTTGCTGGGTGGAGCTGAGAAGATAACCTATTATAACAACAGTCCCGATACGTTGAACAGTATCTGGTTTAAGCTTTACCCCAATTATTACAAGAAGGGAGTATCTCGGGATTCTCACATCAGTCCGAATGATCTGAGTGACGGGGTTGATATACAAAAATTTGTAATAAACGGTGAGGTGCAAGATGCCGGGCAGTTGGTAATTCGTGGAACCAACATGGTAGCCCCAATACCCCCGCTGGCACCCGGCGACCAAATTCAGTTTACTGTCCATTTTTTGTATACGCTCAACGAAACATCCCATAATCGTACTGGTGAAGTGGAACCGGGTTCTTATTTTATCGCCTATTTCTTCCCGCGTATTGCAGTTTACGACGATATCGATGGGTGGAATAAATATCCCTATACCGGAAGCGAGGAGTTTTATAATGATTTTTGCAATTTTGATGTGGCCGTAACGGTCCCTAAAGACTATGCGGTTTGGGCAACAGGCACGCTTCAGAACCGATCCGAGGTGTATACCGACAAATTTGTAAAGCGTATTGAGCAAGCAGAGAAAAAGGATGTTATAACCTCCATTATTGACACTACGGATTTAAATGAAGGTGGAATTACGGCCCAAAATCCAACTAATGCCTGGCATTTTAGCGCTAAGGATGTTACTGATTTTGTCTTTGCTATAAGTGATCACTATGTGTGGAAGTCCTCGAGCTTGATTGTAGATCCCAAAACCGGACGGCGAACGAGGGTAGACGCCGTCTTCAATCCCGATCATGAGGATTACTACGAAGTAATCGATTTTGCTCGCAAGACTGTGAAAGCAATGAGCTACGAATTTCCCAAATGGCCGTATCCGTATCCCCACGAGACCGTATTTGACGGCCTTGACCAGATGGAGTATCCTATGATGGTGAACGATAACCCCTTGGAGGATCGAGAGGCATCTATCGAATTGACCGACCATGAGATTTTTCACACTATGTTTCCCTTTTATATGGGCATTAATGAGACCAAATATGCCTGGATGGATGAAGGATGGGCTACGATCGGAGAGTGGCTCATTTCCCCTATGATTGATACTACACTTGTAGACGAATATGGTATGGCCCCGTACAATCATACGGCTGGAACCGAAACTGATCTCCCCATCATGACATTGAGCACCCAGGAATCGGGGACCGCCTATTTTTTAAATTCGTATCCAAAGCCTGCAATGGGGTATCTGTATGTTAAAGATATGTTGGGGGATGAACTCTTTACCAAAGCTCTGCATCAATATATAGAGCAATGGCACGGCAAGCATCCGATGCCTTATGACTTTTTCTTCAGTATGAACGAAGGAGCCGGGCAAAATCTAAACTGGTTTTGGAAACGATGGTTCTATGAAAGCGGGTATCCTGACCTGGCGATTGAAAAAGCCGGGAAAAAAGGCGATAAATATCGTATTGTGGTGAAATCAGAAGGTTCGAAACCGGTTCCTGTGCATCTCATCGTGACCTATAAAGACGGTTCAGTACAAAAGCTGCATCGTGATGTCTCAGTCTGGAAAGACAGCGACCGTGTAACCGTGACGTTTAAGCCTCGAGGCGAGGTCACCAAAGTTACGCTTGGCAATACATATGATGCCGATATTGACCATAGTGATAACACATTTATTTCAAAATAATTGTGAGGACTGGGCTTTTGAAGCAAAGATATTCGTTGGTCTGGAAGAGGGTAATCCCTGGATAAATATTTTTACAGAAAAAGCCCTGTTAAAATAGTAGCTTCCTGTTTCTTAGATAGGTGAAAAAGGATTGAGTCGATAGACTGAACAAACAAGCAATAATTACAACATTCAACGGCACAACGTGATGAAAAAAATTGCAGGATTGATAGCTATAATAATTGTTTTGGGTATTGGGTGTAATGCCCGGGCTCAGACTTCAAACTATAACCCCCATGATTCGTTTGGACCACTTTTTATGACCGATGGCGGCAACCTGTTTCGGACTGCAGACGGCCGGCCCGGCGAACGGTATTGGCAGAATGAAGCTGATTATTCAGTTGAGGCCGAATTGGATACTACGGCTAAAGCCTTGAGCGGGAATGTAACCATTGTTTACACGAATAATAGCCCTAATGATCTGGACCAGCTTTGGCTGCAACTTGTGCAAAACAGCGCCCGAAGTGATTCTAAAGCGAGTGCTGTTTACGGCTACAGGCAAGAAGATTCTGGTGAGAATGGGTTTCATCTACATAAGGTGCAGATTAAGGTAAACGACAAATGGCGAGATGTGGATTATGTTGTTGCCGGGACGCGTATGCAAATCCGTCTACCCCAAGCTCTGAAAGCCAACGGCAATGCCATACAGGTTAACATAGATTACGATTATAAACTGCCGGGAAGAGGACGCGGCGGCTATTTGACCACTAAAAATGGGACCATTTTTGAAGTTTCATATTGGTACCCGCGCATGTGCGTCTACGATGATCTTCGGGGCTGGAATACGCTGCCCTTCCTGGGAGCCGGTGAATTTTACCTGGACTACGGTGATATCGACTATAAAATCACCCTCCCCGAAGGCATGCTAATGGCCGGTTCCGGTAAGTTGATGAACCCGGAAGAAACACTGACGGGTGAGGAACAAGCGCGACTTAAAAAAGCTCGTCATTCAGAAAAAACCGTCATGATTCGTACTGAAGATGAGTTGGGGCAGCCGGCAACGGCAAAAGGTATCAATGGAAAGCTGACATGGCACTATCATATGGAAAATACACGTGATGTGGCTTGGGCGGCTTCAACGGCGTTTATGTGGGATGCCGCCGCAGCAAAATACGAAAGTGGAAATACAACTTTGGCAATGTCCTACTATCCGGTGGAAAGTGCCGGAGAGAAAGCGTGGGGCCGGGCAACCGAATACCTGAAACATTCACTTGAAATTTTCTCCAGTCATTGGTTTGAGTATCCTTATCCCGCGGCCATCAATGTGGGCGGGCCGACCGGGGGAATGGAGTATCCGGGAATAACATTTGATACCTGGAAGGGCAAAGAGTACACCCTTTTTCTGCTGGCATCACACGAGATTGGCCATAACTGGTTCCCGATGGTTGTTGGAAGCAACGAGCGCCGTAATGCCTGGATGGACGAAGGCTTCAACACATTTATCGATGTTTATGCGCACGAAGAATTTAATGACGGGGAATATGCGCCCAAACGTGATGGCGAGTACGCCCCCGGCGGCGGTAATCCGGCGGAAGAAATTGTCTCGGTAATTACAAAAGATGGTGCCCAACCAATCCTCAGCAAAGCAGATGCGCTTAAAGGAGAGGATGTGCATCCCACCGAATATTTCAAGACGGCTTTCGGACTGGTGATGCTTCGGGAGATTGTACTTGGGCCCGACCGTTTTGACTATGCTTTCCGGCATTATATTCACGACTGGGCGTATAAGCATCCCGGGGCCAAAGACTTTTTTAGGGCGATGAACAACTATTCCGGCGAAAGCCTGAACTGGTTCTGGAGAGGATGGTTTATTCACAATTGGAAACTTGACCAAGCGGTTACAGGTGTCGAATACACAGATGGTAACCCAGAAAAAGGCGCACTGATCACTTTAAAAAATCTGGATAAGATGGTGATGCCGGTACTCTTGAAAGTTACTACGGCCGATGGACAGTCCAGGGATTATAAGCTGCCGGTTGAGGTATGGATGAAAGACGAAACCTACACGTTCCATGCGCCGACGAATACCGAGATTAGTAACATAGAGCTGGATGCAGATCATCGCTTGCCTGATGTTAACCGCGATAATAACAGCTGGACAGCTGGTGAATGATTGAATTAATCATAGCAATTGAAGTAAAAACCCTCAGAGCTACAAGATTCTGAGGGTTTTTTATTACCTCCCTGGGTCCAAAAAAAAAGCCGCAGATATTGAAATCTGCAGCCTAATGAATGTTAGAAAGTCAGAATGCTATTCCACATTATCCGTTTTACGGATAAAATTGGCAACGGCATCATGCATAGGCCCAAGACAATCCGGGTTTACATACACCATATGTCCGGATTTAAAATACTTGTAAGAAATATTCTCCTGTAACTTCTGTTCGATCGGTAGGTGATGCATTTCATAAATGCCTTCGTAAAAAGGAGTTGCCAAGTCGAAATACCCGCCGGTAAGCAGGATATGCATCCTCGGGTTATACTTCATAGCCCTGGACAAATCCGGCATTACGTTCATACCAATACCATAGCCGTGGTCAAAGTCCCAGTGTTTGCGGTAAGAAGGGCGATACTCCATATGTTGCCCGAAGTGAAGAGTACTCCGAACGTAGTCATTAAACAGTGTGACGTAAGCAGAACTGATAGCCGCGGATTGGGGATCATAGTGAGACCGCTGACTGAGGGGGTCCATTGTTGGGCCGGAAAAACGAGAATCAAGCCGACCGGTGGTCTGCATTTCGTCTACCTGGAGATTTTTTTCGAACTCCCCGCCGCTTACCCTTAAGTTCGCTTTTTTGATATAATCTACTGATAAACCGGTATACTGATGTAGCTTTTCAGCAACCATGTTAAATCGACTGTCGCTCAACTCGGATCCCTTGGCAAGGGCACTGGCATAGTCTCCCATTGCAAATGCTTCCACTTCCTTGAGGAAAGGTTCCAGTTCAGCGGGTTTGTTCGGTAGTTTATTGTGATACCAGGCTGTAGCGGCATAGGTCGGAAGTGCCAATTCATACGGTCGTTCGTTACCGGGGCTTCCCTGGGGGTAATCTACCGAATTACTGTAGTCCAGTATTTGGGAAAGCAGGATGATACCATTCAGATCTACGCTTTTCTGAGTGGTTAAAATGTTTGAAAGTACGGCCGATCTCGTGGTACCATAACTTTCGCCGAAAAGATATTTTGGGGAGTTCCACCGGTTATGTTTGGTCAAAAACCCGGTGATAAAATCAGCGAATGCATGCGCATCCTGATCAACACCAAAGAAATGATCATCCTTTCCGTTATTTGTCAGCCTGCTGAATCCGGTTCCGGGTGCATCAACAAACACCAAGTCGGTAGCGTCCAGCAAACTGTACTGATTGCTGAGCAATTCGTAGGGTGCGCCGGAAACATGCGCCGTATCTTGTGTTCCGACACGAACAGGGCCAAAAGATCCCATATGCAACCAGACGGTTGCAGAGCCGGGGCCGCCGTTATAGAAAAAGGTGACCGGCCGTTGTGCACGGTCTTTGACATCTTTTTTAAAATAGGCAGTATAAAAAATATGTGCCGTCGTATCCCGGTCATCGTTAAATAATGGGATAGTTCCAGCGACAGCCGCGTAATCGATATCTTTGCCTCCAACGGTTACGCTCCCTTCCGTTCTTTGATCTTTGGGAGTCGGGATGGTCTCCTTGTTATCTTGATGAGATTTCTGTGATTGCTGGGCGCGGGCCGGTACATGGGAGCCCAGGCACATCAAGGCTACCAGAAAAATAGCATATGTGCTATGTCGAGTGAACTTCATAGAAAAGCCTCCAAATTTTGAATTATAACTTTTTGTGAAAATCGCTTGGCAACTAAATGTGAAAACGCCGAAAAAAGTATTGATCAATTCCACATATTCATTGCCCACCCTGATTTAAAGAGTTCGGGCTAGTACTTCAAGCCTTGACACATTCTTTTACATTTTGGAAGCTCACTTACGTGAATTGGGTGTAGCGAAATAATTCAAAAATCTGCAAATCATACTGTAACTGTTTTATCGGCCTTACGTTAAAATTAGGTATGGTATTATCAACAAAATGAACGGTGTATTCATGGAAATTATCTGGATTACCCTGGGAATTGTATTAATTATCAGTGGTTTTATCGGCTCATTCCTGCCAATTATCCCCGGACCGCCGCTGAGCTTTGTAGGCCTGTTAATGCTGCAACTAACACCTAATACCCCTTTTAGCTTGCAGTTTTTAATTTTTTGGGCCGTCGTTGTTGTGGTTTTGATGATCCTCGATAACGTCATACCCGCGTACGGGACAAAGAAATTCGGCGGTTCGGCCTGGGGCATCTGGGGATGCATGCTGGGTATGGCGGCAGGAATCTTTTTCCCTCCACTAGGTTTGGTCGTTGGTCCCTTGCTCGGTGCCTTGATTGGTGAATTGTTGGCCGGAAAGAATTCAGACCAGGCCATCCTTTCAGCAGTGGGCTCGTTTGCGGGATTTCTGGTTAGTACTCTTTTGAAAGTTATTGCCACCGCGGTAATGGGATACTATTTCATAATAAATATTTGAATGTCTGCCTTCGATTTTTGGCAGATATCTGTATTATACCAAACTGTGAAATCGGGCTAAGATGGGATAATCATATAGTTTATGCCACAATCAAGCGGTATTTGCCGGTCGTACTAATGGTGTTTTTTGGGAGCTATCGTTTATTCACAATCCGTGTTATCCCCCCTAGGAGGCGCGAGCAGGCAGTTCTATGCTACCCAGAACAATGAACTTACCGTCCCTTTGCCAATCTAAAGATTCAATATGTAGCGGAAAGGTGCTTGGCGATCGGGATGTCCCGACTGGGAACCAGCGAAGCAACCGTATTGGGGGCTTATGCTTTAAATCATTTCCAAGAAAAAAATCCCGCAAGGCAAAACCTGCGGGATTGGAAGTTTTTAGGCCCGGCTGCCGGATATAAAAACCGACAGCATACGGAGCCATTAATAGCTGCTGGCAATCCTATTTTACGTTAAGGTCAAACTCTTTCGGCGGATCCATATGTTTTAGATTACGCACGAAATAATCCCAGCGTCTTCTCATCATATACGGTTCCATATAGAATCCATGACTGCGATTTGGAAGCATCAACAAATCAAAATCTTTGTTGGCTTTTATGAGGGCGTTCACCATGAGCATTGTGTTGGTAGGTGGCACATTAGTGTCCATGGTTCCGTGAGCCAAGAGTAGCTTACCCTTTAAATTTTTTGCCAACAGCTCATTGGCTTGGTTGTCATAATTCGTGGAATCTCCATGGTCTTTGAGAAGCCCCTGCCATTTTTCGCCCCAGTCGTCTTCGTAGTTTCGATTATCATGATTTCCTGCCTCCGAGACAGCCACTTTGTAGAAGTCGGGATATGCCAATATAGCTCTTGTGGAAGCAAAGCCTCCTCCGGAATGTCCCCATATACCAACATTGTCAAGATCCATCCAGGGACGACTTTGCGCCAGTTCTTTGATTGTAGCTATTTGATCCGGAATTCCATTATCACCCATATCCCCATAATAAAATTCATGGAACGATTTGGAGCGGCCCGGCGTGCCCATGGCATCAACTTCAACTACAATGAATCCCAATTCGGCTACGGCCTGTTTGTCGCGGCGCGATGCTTCGAATGAACGGCTGCCGACGCTGCCGGTTTGTGGGCCCGGGTAAACATAATTTAATACAGGATATGACTTCGATTCGTCAAAATTGGTAGGTTTGTACATGAGTCCGTAGAGGTCCGTTTTTCCATCCCGGGCTTTGACCGAAAAGGGAACCGGGGGTTGCCAGCTCAAGGCTTTTAGGTCGGAGATGTCCGCTTTTTCAAGCATCACCATTTCTTTTCCCTGCATATTACGTATAACCGAGGCCGGTGGAGTCGTCGGTGTGGAGTAGGTATCCACAAAATACTTGCCCCCGCCGGATACTGTAATATTATGATTAGCTTTCTCGGGGGTAAGAAGTTTCAGGTTTTTGCCGCTGAAATCAATACTGTAAAAATAGTGAAAGTACGGGTCGCCTTCCTCACGACATGAACCCGTGAAGTAGATTTTTCGGTTTTTACGGTCGATGTATCGAACTTGAAGCACATTCCAGTCACCTGTGGTGATCTGGTGCTTTAGTTTTCCGGTTTGCAGGTCGTAAAGGTATAAGTGGCCCCAGTCACTACGCTCGGAGAACCAGATGGCTTCGTTGCTTTTGGGGAGTACGTGCCAGTTAACCATATCGTTGCCGGATTCAAAGAAGGTCTTTACTTCTTCGTTTAGGATGGTGCGAACTTCACCCGTCTCGGGATTGGCGATTCTGAGCGTAGCTTTTTTGTGGTTACGCGAAGAAGACACAAAAGCCAGTTTATTGCTGTCGGGTCCCCATTCGGTATCCAAAAAGGTGCCGTCCCAGTCTGCAATATGATCGGTGATGGTTGAGCGCTGAGGGTCAGGATTCATTTTAAGGCGGACGACATGCGGTTTTGGGTCTAGGTTGATAATGACGCGCTCAATCCGGAAGATGAGACTGTCGCCGGGCATCGGGTATTTCCATTCTTTGAGATTCGGATGACCCACGTTGGTAGATGTCAGATACATCTTCTTCACCCCCCGGCTGTCTTGCTGAAATGTTGCAATACGTTTGGAGTTGGGAGACCAGCGGAGTACGGGCTTGTCCCGCTTGATCCACCCGGCATTATTGGTTCCGTAGCCGTAATTTTCTTGGCCGTCGTGAGTAAGCTGGGTAAGCTTTCCGGTTTTAATGTCACGCATCCAGAGATTATAATCTTTAATAAAAACTGCTTTTGTGCCGTCAGGGGAAAGGAATTCGTCTCTTGAAGGCACCGTGCTGTCATTTTCTCTCTCAGCACAGCTGTAATCCTTCAAGTCACAGTTGTAGGTAGTCCCCTGAATACTGAACATGATGGTTTGCCCACCATCGGTAAAGCTGACAGCCCTGAAAGGAAGTTCCATCGGACGGTAGGTTTCATTTCTCAACTTTGATAAAGAAGCTGCCAGTTTCTCATGGTCGAATGCCGGATTCTTTTGCCCACTTCCCGGGTTTGCAATCATAAACCTGGCGCCGCCGGTTACCTCGTCGCGGTATAGCAAGCGTCCGTCGTCAAGCCATCTGGCCCCGGAGATAACATTATGTACCAGCGAATCGGTGTATGCCGGCAGAAAGTGTTCAGCTCGTTCATAATCCTGTCGGGTAACGCCGTTTTGTTGAGCCATACAGGTTGCTGCCGAAAGTAGCATAACCAGGCTTAGGAAAAAGTTTTTGTTAAGGGATGTCTTCATAATATTTTCATTTGGTTAGGTAATAGTGATTCTCTCGATGCCGCTGTTGACAAATCGGATCAGCAGGTTATTGGGAATGGCTTTAAAATTTTCACTCTTATCAGAACTAAGTGATTTTGCTGCAACAAATAGAGCAGCTCGTTGGAAGAGGTTATGATGCTTTGATTTCAAATAGATTTGATATAATTCCATGTCCATTCCGCCTAAACTAAGGCTAAATCTAAAGAATTTTATCGAAAATCCTATCCTTTGAAATATCCTTTTACAGTTGAGAAGGTAAGGATAAAGTAAAATGATCCGGATTGGGTAGAAGCCAAGATTCTGCTATCTTCAAAGAAAAAATAAAAGCAGGATCAGTGAATATTTCCATAGCCCATTTATATAATAATTTAAAAGAAAATATTGATTCCCTTAAAAAGGATGCTACCCCCGTAACGGAAGCGCGGTCTATTGTCGAAGAGGCGCTCAGCAGGGATGAACCGATGTACGGGATCAATACCGGTTTTGGAGCACTGGCCAACAAACGAGTGAATGCAAAGGAGCTTAAACAGCTACAGCGAAACCTGATATTATCTCACTCAGTAGGGGTAGGCGACTTAATCCCCAAAGACATTTCTCGGTTGATGCTCCAAATCAAGATCTATTCACTGAGTTTAGGTAATTCGGGGATTTCGCGCGAAACTTTTGACCGGCTGATTTATTTTGCAGATAATGATTTAATACCCGCTATGCCTGAAAAAGGCAGCGTGGGTGCATCCGGAGACCTCGCCCCACTTGCTCATATGTCACTTCCCCTGTTGGGGTATGGATTGTTTTGGGATGAAGAAGGCAAAGGTACCATCCCCGCCGAAAAAGTGTTAAAAAATCATAAAATCGAACCCATCGACCTGCAACCAAAAGACGGGCTTTCGTTAATCAACGGTACCCAGCTGATGAGTGCCTATGGAGCTTACGTATTGGAAAAGGCGTTGAGCCTGATGAAAGCCGCCGATTTAATCGCGGCGATGAGCCTGGAAGCTCTACAAGGGAGCATCAAACCGTTTGATGAGCGTATACACCAGATCCGCCCCCACAAAGGGCAGCAGGAAGTAGCACAGAATGTTCGTAATCTTTTGGTGGATAGTGAAATTCTTGAATCACATCGCCACTGTGGTAAGGTACAGGATCCCTACTGTTTGCGGTGTGTGCCGCAGGTACACGGAGCCAGCCGCGACGGGCTTCGATACTGCCGAAGTGTAATAGAGACTGAACTCAATTCTGTTACGGACAATCCCCTTGTTTTTGAGAATGGGGATATTATCAGCGGAGGAAATTTTCACGGCCAGCCGTTGGCACTGGCACTGGATCACGCGAAAATAGCATTAGCTGAATTTGGCAGTATTTCCGAACGGCGTACTTACCTGCTGTTGGAAGGACATGACGGCCTGCCCAAGCTGCTGATGGCAGAAACCGGTATTAATTCCGGTTTCATGATCCCACAATATACAGCCGCGGCCCTTGTTTCCGAAAACAAAGTCCTGAGCCATCCTTCTTCCGTCGATTCCATTCCCACAAGCCTTGGACAAGAAGACCATGTAAGTATGGGAAGCATCAGTGCTCTGAAATTGCTGGAGGTTTTCGAAAATGTGGAGCAGGTGCTGGCCATCGAATTATTCACTGCAGCACAAGCCTTGGATTTCCGAAAGCCCATGAAGCCCGGAAGAGGAGTCCAAATTGCCCATGAATTTGTTCGAAACAGTATCCCGCATGCATCCGCTGACCATTATTTTAAGGATGATATCAATAAGGCGGTGCAACTGTTGCAAAATCGGAGTATGGTGGAAGAAGTTGAAAATAAACTATCTGTTTTATATTAGTTAAAATCACTTTGATTTCTTATCCGGGTGGTTGGAATCTGAAGCCAAGACAGCCGGACGTGGGAACGTGATTACATAAGCATCTTCATGAACCTTTGCTATCCGT
Source organism: Balneolaceae bacterium (assembly GCA_050117475.1). Taxonomy (GTDB): domain Bacteria; phylum Bacteroidota; class Rhodothermia; order Balneolales; family Balneolaceae; genus Fodinibius. The sequence goes on from JASFMR010000040.1 coordinate 28,239, forward strand.
TCTTTTATTTTTTCAGCTTCTTTGACGCTGTCAAAGATTCCTATCATAACCTCATAGAAATTAGCCCGGTGATAAATCGTTATGTTGTATGTTGAATTATTTAGTATCCCCTTCAGGGTTTCTTGTGCATGCCCTTTAATGTACTCTGAAACCATCAAGTGATGGCTGGCAAAAATCTGGATATAATGTCCTTTAACAAGAGATTCAGCGGACTCCGGATTTTTATTAACTTCAATACATTGAATATTTGAAGCCATGGGGCGATCGACGTCTTTATCTTGTTTTTTGAGTTGTGCAATACGATTTCTCAAGGAATCAATGGTTGCTGAATATCTGCTTTCTTTATTCTCATAGCGCTGTTTTATTTCAGTAATTCGGTGATTCAGCTCTTTGATGCTGTCAGCCTGGCTCACATACTGATCATAATTCGTGCGACTGATTCTCATGGGGACGGGGCTCCAAGAGGGATGAATGGCTTCTTTTTTACCAAAATTGAAACGGATTCCGGCCGTTAAGGTATTTATGAGGTCGGCGCCCCAACCATTCGTTTCATTGTCTATAGAATTGGATCCCAGGTGATATTCGTAATGGGTAAACAAGTCCATGGTATTGGATAGTTTATATGCTATGCCGACTCCCCCATTATAGCTGGTATTGTGACTGTTAAATTCTTCCTGTTGCCCATTGTAACTGAACAGGTCATATCCAACCCCAAGCGTTATAAATGGATTTACGTGATTAGAGATTCGGTTAATAAAAATGAGTTGATTGAGATTGAGTATATTTCCCAGGTGAAATAAATTCATGCTGGTTTCGAACCGACTGTTTCTTCCTTTTATTGTGGTATGCCGGTAGCCGAGTTCCAGAGACCATGCGGGCGAAAGTGCATATTGAATGCCTGCACCGAAGGTAGGGCTGTTTTCTACATTGGTAGTGAAGTTACTCGACATGAAATAAAAGCTCTTGTTCATATCTCCCAGGCTGGCTCCACTGTTGATGGTAAAGCTGATCCTGCGAAAATTGTCATCCGAAAAGCCTTGGGCAAAAATCAAATTCGAGGTTGAAAGCGTTAGAAAGATGCCGCATATTACTTTTTTGATGATTATTGAAGCCATCGTAATCCTCCCTTTATTTTGATGGGCAAGATATTAGCCAACTATTTCTCTCCTATCCCAAGTTAATTAAATGTGAGGTCAATTCTCGTTTGAATCTTTTAATGAAATCAGGATATTTCCATGAATATAGATTTCAAGAAACCCAGTAGAGCATGCCCGTACTTAAGAACATAGGTTATTTAGCAACATGCAAAGATAAAGGGGGACAAAGCGAAGTCCATCCTATAGAAAATGCAGCCATTGCATGGGAAAATGAAATGATTCGATGGGTGGGTAAGGAGAACGGCTTACCCGGTGAATTCTCAAAAGAGGAAACATATGATGCGAATGGGAAGATGGTTATCCCGGGATTGGTGGATTGCCATACACACTTGGCTTTTGGGGGGTGGCGTTCGGTGGAGTTTTCCATGCGCGTCCAGGGACAAAGTTACCTGGACATTGCCAAGGCCGGGGGAGGAATTTTATCGACGGTGGAGGCAACGCGGGCAGCCTCTGAAGAGCAACTTTTTGAAAAAGCGGCAGGATTTCTGAATGAGATGGCGAAATTGGGTATCACGGCCGTTGAGTGCAAAAGCGGATATGGATTAACCCTGGAAGACGAGTTAAAAATATTGCGGGTGTATAAACGACTGGCAGAAGAGTATCCCATGCACATCGCCTCTACTTTTTTAGGCGCCCATACCATCCCCCCGGAATTTAACGATGACCGGGAAGGATATATCGAGTTGATTATACAGGAAATGATTCCGGCTGTCGTCGAGCAGGAATTAGCCGAATTTTGTGATGTGTTTACCGAAGAGTCCGCTTTCACAGTAGAGGAATCCCGGCGAATTTTGCTGGCTGCCAAAGAATCCGGACTTACGCCCAAATTACATGCCGACCAGCTTAGTTCATGCGGAGGGGCTGAGCTGGCTGCCGAGGTGGGAGCGGCCAGTGCCGATCACCTGGAAAAGATTTCCGATATCGGCATTGAAGAAATGGCAAAAGCTGATGTTGTCGGAGTAACATTGCCATTGGCATCGCTATATACACAGGAAGAACCCCTGGATTGCCGGAAATTAGTACAGGGCGGGGTGGCAGTTGCGGTGGCAACGGACTTCAATCCGGGGTCGGCCCCAACATATGATTTGCCATTGGCTATGATGTTGGCTTGTAATCAAGGAAGATTGAGTCCTGCAGAGGCTGTAAAGGGGGCTACCATTTATGCCGCCAAGGCGATTCACCGGGAGGAGTCCATCGGCTCTGTTGAAGAGGGAAAGCATGCTGATTTTATAGTCATTGATGCCCCGAATCCCAATTTTTGGTTGTATCATTTCCGTGGTGCATGCTTGGAACAATCATTTGTTGGAGGTAGAAAAATGGAACTTAGTGCATAGAATATACCTCCACGGTATCACTAACAATTCCCCCGAGAAGACCGGTTCCTCCCTCAACATTTGATGCGATACCGGGGTGGGCTACACTCTCTTCATCTAATGTTAGGAAATCAGGCCAATCTGGATTGCCGGCAGCTACAATCACGTTAACCTTAACCAAGGTAAATGTTCGGCCTTCCGGGTATTCTTTTTCTACTTCACGCAGGTCATCCCGTTGCTTAATCCGGGCTTCAATGGTTCCGTCGCCGGTATGGACGGTATCCTGCAGATGGGAAAATGCATCCCGGTTAATGGTGGGCTCATCCGGGCAAGGATTAGAATTAGGATCAAACGGGCTCGAATCTTGACAGTTTAAATAGGTATAATAGACGGTTTTTACGGCAACCAAACGGTCAATGTCATGAATTTCTAGTTCTATGTTAGAGCTGGATCCGCTCTTAAGGATTGG